>JAYUHQ010000279.1:0-3701 GCA_043766895.1 Aestuariivirga sp. | reverse complement strand
TGCTGGGGCAAAGCCAACCGCGGGTGAGCCGCCATTTGAAGTTGATGACTGAAGCTGGCCTAATCTCACGGCACAAAGAAGGCAATTGGGTGTTGTTTCGCCAACGTGAAGAAGGGCGGGGCGGTGCCTTGGCGCGTTCGTTGGTTGATATGTTGCCCGGCGATGACACCAATCTTGCGGGCGATTTGGCGCGGCTTGAGCAAATTCGCCAACAGCGTCAATCGCAGGCCGCCAGTTATTTTGCGGCCAACGCTGCACAGTGGGAAAGTTTGCGTTCACTTCATGTGCAAGAAGCACAGGTTGAAAATGCCATGCTGGACATGTTGGCGGGCCACAAGTTTAAAACCATTTTGGATTTGGGCACAGGCACAGGGCGCATCTTAGAATTGTTGTCGTCGCATGGGCAAAATTTGTGGGGCATCGACACCAGCCGCGATATGTTGGCCGTGGCGCGGGCAAACTTGGAAAATGCCAAGCTGAAAAACGTGCAAATTCGCCATGCTGATATTTACGCACTGCCCTTTGCGGATGGCACGGCAGATTTGGTGTGCATCCACCAAGTGTTGCACTTTTTGGATGACCCGCAACGGGCATTGCTTGAAGCGCGTCGTGTGCTGGCGCCTTCTGGCCAATTGTTGATTGTGGATTTTGCGCCCCATGATGTTGAAGAATTGCGCACAGCCCATGCCCATCGCCGGCTTGGCATTTCGGCTGAACAAATGTCTGGCTTTTTGGCAAGGGCGGGGCTGGTGCAACGCGAACATCGGGTTTTGTCACCGCCGTGGCTGAAACATGGCACGGGGTTAACCGTTTCAATTTGGCTGGCCCAGCTTTCAAACGAAAGCTTGCCTGCAACACCGCACATAAGGATATCTGCGTCATGAGCGCCATGAAAGTATCGTTTGAATTTTTTCCGCCGAAAAACGACGAGGCAGAAACATCGTTGTGGAATGCGCTGCGCCGGCTTGAAACGGTGCATCCACAGTTTGTGTCTGTCACCTATGGTGCGGGCGGCACAACGCGTGACCGAACGCTTGGAACGGTTGCCCGCATTGTTAAAGAAACAAGCTTGGCACCCGCAGCACATTTAACCTGTGTTGGCGCATCAAAAGATGAAGTGAACGAGGTGTTGCGCGATTTTTGGGCGGCAGGCGTTCGGCGTATTGTGGCTTTGCGTGGTGATCCACCTGCTGGTGTTGGCACGCGCTTTCAGCCCCATCCACAAGGCTATCGCAACGCGGCTGATTTGGTGCGCGGTATTCGCGATGTGGCAGATTTTCAGGTGGCGGTTTCGGCCTATCCTGAAAAGCACCCGGAGTCTGTTTCAATCGAAGAAGATTTGGCGTTTTTGGCCGATAAGGCTGATCATGGTGCCACCATTGCCATCACGCAGTTTTTCTTTCACAACGCCTTTTATCTGCGCTTGAGAGATAGAATTGCGGCGCGTGGCATTAATATTCAATTGTTGCCGGGCATTTTGCCGATCACCAATTTTGCGCGTGTGCAAGAGTTTGCGGCAAAATGTGGAGCCCACATTCCACCCCATTTGATCACGCGCTTTGCAGGTTTGGACAAAGACCCCGATACACGCAATTTGGTGGCAGCCATGGTTGCAGCCGAACAAGTGGAGGCCTTAAAGCGCGAAGGCGTTGATGCGTTTCATTTTTACACGTTGAACCGATCTGACCTGGTCTATGCCATTTGCCGCATGTTGGGCTTGGGTGCCGAAAACGCGGCAGCTGCTTAAGCACAATAATCAACACAAAACCAAAGCTGTATTTTGCCTTGGGGTTTTCGATCTTGCAAAATCTCAGGCCAAACGGCATATGGTGGGGTATGGAACAAGAAATCATCAATCCTGATAAAATGCCACAAGGCAGCGCCCAGGCCCTAAGCCCCATTGGGCTGGTGTTGGCGGCATTGGGTGCCACGCTATTGACGTTTTGCCTCTTGGGTGCTGCTGCGGTTGCTTCAGTTTGGGCCTTTTCAAAAATGTTGGGCTTTCCTGATGTTATGATTGAAGCTTTGCTGGTGTTGGTGGCAATTCCGGTTTTGATGGCAACTTTTTGGACAGCGGGCAGGGCATGGCATGTTGAACAACGTTTGGCCCGTGGCTTGGATGCAGATACGCCAGTGTTTTCCACCACCTATTACTGGCGCAAAAATTCTTAAGATTAATTTTGAACCAACGGTTTTTAGTGGGGGTTGCGCATGAGTGTGTGGGCTCGCATTTCTGATTTTGCGCAAAGCATTGGGTCTTATTTAAGCGACCCAACACCACCCGAAAAGTCTGTGGCCTTTACCATTGGCATGATTGCGCTTGGCGCAAAAATGGCCAAGGCTGATGGTGTGGTGACCGATGATGAAGTGCAGGCTTTTGCCGAAGTGTTTCATGTTCCCGAAAAAGACAAGGCCGCGGTTGAACGCGTATTTAACATGGCCAAGCAAGATATTGCTGGCTTTGAAACCTATGCTGCCCAGGTGGCCAAATTGTTTGGGCCAAAATCTTCCGTGTTGGAAAGTGTTCTTGATGGGCTGTTCCACATTGCCAAAGCCGATGGCATTATCCACGAAAATGAAGTGTTGTTTTTAGAAAGTGTTGCGGCGATTTTTGGTTTTAATGACGCAGATTTTGCCCGAATTCGCGCGCGCCATGTTGAATTGAAAGACAATCCTTATCACGCCTTAGGTGTAAGCACGGATGCATCGATGGCATCAATCAAAAAGCATTATAAATCTTTGGTGCGTGAACTTCATCCTGATAAGCAGATTGCCGCTGGCGTTCCACAAGAAATGGTCAATTTGGCCACAGACCGCTTGGCCAAAATCAACGCGGCCTATGCTGAAATTGAAAAGGTGCATGGCTTGTGATTGGAACAAGCCTGCCCAAGCGTGTGCAACTTTCGCCCAATATCAATGAGAGGCGCGGCGGCAAACCCATTTCGGTTTTGGTGTTGCATTATACCGGCATGGCCAGCGCCAAGAAGGCGGTTGAGTGGTTATGCAGCCGCCAATCTGAAGTGTCTTGTCATTATTTGGTAGATGATCATGGTGCCATTGTGCAGATGGTGGACGAGGCAACACGCGCGTGGCACGCGGGCGTTTCATCGTGGCACGGCGAAGAAGATGTGAACTCAATTTCTATCGGCATCGAGATTCAAAACCCCGGCCATGGTCTGGGTTATCCTGAATTTGGGCCAGCACAAATGGCGGGCGTTGCAGCACTTTGCAAAGACATTACGAACCGACATAAGATTGAACCACGCAATGTTGTGGCCCATTCCGATGTGGCACCCGGCCGCAAGGTTGACCCCGGCGAAAAGTTTGATTGGGCTTATCTCAAAGCCTTTGGCATTGGCCATTATGTAGAGCCTGAAAAAATGTCAGGCGGCAGCTTTTTGCAATTGGGTGATGGCGGCGACCCGGTGATGGCGCTGCAAGCCATGTTGAAACTTTATGGCTATGGCATAGAGGTCAACGGCACATTTGACGCGCGCACCAAAATTGTCGTCGAAGCTTTTCAACGCCACTTCAGGCAAGCCCGCGTTGACGGCGTGGCTGACCAATCCACCGTGGCCACATTGCACCGACTGATGCGGCGCTAAACAATAATCAAATCGGTTCCGATATTTCCAATCTGGTGCGAGCCGGTGTCGGCTTGGTGGCCATCAGCCATGGCCCAAACATAGGTTTGGCCAGTG
>JAYUHQ010000278.1:0-3705 GCA_043766895.1 Aestuariivirga sp. | reverse complement strand
TTCTGTAATCACTTGACATTGTGATTCGCCAAAAAGGAGAAAGCCATGGCTGATGAAAAGATTGTAACCATTGCGTTGACAAAAATCGCAGCTGATCTTGCTGAGAAACATGAGATGTCAAAAAAGGCATCTGCTGCATTTTTGGCAGACTTTGTTGAGATCACTGTAAAGCATTTGAAAAAAGGTGCCAAAGTTCGCATCACTGGCCTTGGCATTTTCCAAGTAAAAAAGCGTCCGGCTCGTTTGGGTCGCAACCCTCTCACGGGTGAGCAGATTAAGATCAAGGCCTCTAAGAAGCTGGCCTTCCGCGCCGCGAAAGATGTTAAAGAATCGATTTAATTCGTTTCACCAAATTCTACAAAAGGCCTTGCTTCACGCAGGGCCTTTTTTGTTGCGTCTTTGAAGTGTTTTTGCCGTATATGGCTTTGGTGTTTTAATAAAAAGTAAGTGAAGCATGAAACTTATCTCATGTTACCAGCGGCCAAGAAAAGCCACGCGTTGAAAGAATATGACATGAGCCGTTTACATCCCGAAAATCACACTGCCCACCGCGTAGGCTGGCTGCGGGCCGCCGTGCTTGGTGCCAATGATGGATTGATTTCAACCGCAAGCCTTATCCTGGGTGTGGCCAGCGCCCACGCCAGCATCAGCAATATTCTCATCGCAGGCACGGCGGGCTTGGCTGCTGGTTCAATGGCCATGGCGGCTGGTGAATATGTTTCTGTCAGCTCGCAATCAGACACCGAGGAAGCAGATCTGGCGCGTGAACGCAAGGAACTGGCCGAGCAGCCAGACCTTGAACTGAAAGAACTCACCCAATCCTTCGTGGGGCGTGGCGTTTCGCCTGCCACCGCATTGCAGGTTGCCACGGAATTAACAGCCGCCGATGCTTTGGGCGCACATGCGCGCGAAGAACTTGGCATCACCGAAATGACAACGGCCAAACCTTTAGAAGCAGCAATCACATCCGCGTTAACATTTTCTGTGGGGGCAGCATTTCCTTTGGCCGTGGTGTTGCTCGCACCACAGGCTGTTCTTATCCCCGCAATTGCTGCCACCACGTTGATCTTCTTATCGGTGCTGGGTGCCTTGGGTGCTTATGTGGGTGGGGCCAATTTATGGCGCGGAACGTTGCGTGTGGCATTCTGGGGAGCCGTTGCCATGGCAATCACGGCTGGCGTTGGTGCCTATTTCGGAACGGTGGCTTAACGTCGGGTGAATTCATTTCAACCGGGTTGTTGATTGCAGTGTTGCGCGCCTGCCGCTAATGTTCGCTTAAATAATCAATAGGATTGATGATGAAAACAACGGCGCGCGTGGTGGTTATTGGTGGCGGTGTGGTGGGCTGTTCTGTGCTCTATCATCTCACCAAGGCAGGGTGGAAAGATGTTGTGCTGGTCGAGCGCGATATTTTAACCTCTGGTTCAACCTGGCATGCCGCTGGTGGCTTTCACACGCTGAATGGTGATCCGAATGTGGCCAAGCTGCAAGGCTACACAATCGGCCTTTATGATGAGCTTGAAAAAATCTCTGGTCAATCTTGTGGTCTGCATCGTTCTGGCGGTTTGATTTTGGCTGAAACGCCCGAACGTTTGGAATGGTTGAAAATGGCCCATGCGCGTGCGCGTTATCTGGGCTTAGAAACCGAAATGCTGACGATGACGGAAGCAAAGAAGCTTAACCCGCTTCTCGAAGAGAAATATTTCATCGGTGCCATGCTTGATGCGGCCGATGGCAACTTAGATCCTGAAGGCACAACCCACGCCTATGCCAAATCTGCCCGCATTGGCGGCGCTGAAATCTATCAAGGCACACGTGTGACAGAGCTTAACCCGCGCAAGCAGGGCGGCTGGGATGTGATCACCGACAAGGGCACCATCATTGCCGAACATGTGGTGAATGCCGCTGGCTTGTGGGCGCGCGAAGTGGGCCGCATGGTTGGCATTGAACTTCCGGTTCTGGCCATGGCGCATCAATATCTTGTCACCGATGATATGCCTGAGGTTATCGAATTCAACAAAAGCCACGGCCATGAATTGCCGCATATTATTGATTTCAAATCTGAAATTTATATGCGCCAAGAACGTTCTGGCCTAGTGCTGGGCACCTATGAAAAAGACTGTTTGCCATGGTCGCCCAAAACCACGCCGTGGGAATTTGGCCGCGAGTTGTTCCAACCGGATTTAGATCGGATCGCCCATAATCTGGAACTTGGCTATAAACATTTTCCGGCGCTGGCCAAAGCTGGCATTAAGAAAGTGATCAACGGGCCATTTACATTCACGCCAGATGGCAACCCGCTGATCGGGCCTGTGCAAGGTGTTGCGCCCAACTATTGGTTGGCTTGCGGTGTTCTCGCAGGCTTCAGCCAAGGCGGTGGCGTGGGTCTGGCGCTTTCACAATGGATGGTGAATGGCGACCCGGGCTTTGATGTGTGGGCGATGGACAATGCCCGTTTTGGTGAATGGGCCACGCGTTCTTACACCAATGAAAAAGTGCGCGAAACTTACGGTCGCCGCTTTTCCATCCAATTTCCGAATGAAGAATTGCCTGCCGCCCGCCCCCAACAAACCACAGCGTTATATGATGTGATGATGTCCCAAGGTGCCGTGATGGGCAACAGTTGGGGCCTTGAAGTGCCCTTATGGTTTGCGCCCAAGGGTGTTGAGCCCAAAGACATTGTTTCATTCCATCGCAGCAATGATTTTGAACATGTGAAGGCCGAAGTATTGGGCACGCGCAACGGCGTGGGCGTTACGGAAATTGCCAACTTTGCCAAATATCGTTTCAGCGGAACAGGCGCTGAAAGTTTCTTGTCACGCATGATGACAAACAAAATGCCAAAATCTGGCCGCATCGTTTTAACGCCCATGTTGAACGAGGCTGGCAAATTGATTGGCGATTTTACCATCGCCAAAGCCCGGGATGATTTGTTTTATATGTGGGGCTCATCACAAGCGCAGAAATATCACATGCGCTGGTTTGAACAGCACATGCCCAAAGATGGCAGCGTGGTGATTGATCGTTTGGACATGGGCCTCGTTGGGCTTTCCATCGCTGGGCCAAAATCACGCGCTGTGCTGCAGGCCTTAACAGATGAAGATGTGGCCAATGCCAATTTCAAATTTATGGATCATCGCCGCTTTGACGTTGCCAATTGTTCGGCACTGGTGAACCGCGTGACTTATACGGGTGATCTGGGTTATGAAATTTGGGTGGAGCCTGCGTATCAACGCCGCCTTTATGATGCCATTATGAAAGCCGGCAAGGCCCATGGCATTGTGAATTTTGGCATGCGGGCTTTGCTCACCATGCGGTTAGAAAAAAACTTCCCCACGTGGTATCGCGAGTTGCGCCCCATCTATGGTGCCTTTGAAGCGGGCATGGACAGGTTTGTTGATTTGACGAAGAATGACTTCATCGGCCTTGAGGCCGCACGCGCTGAAAAAGCATCTGGCGGAAAATTACGCCGCGTTTCCATGGTGGTGGAAGCGGGAGACTGTGATGTGTTGGGCGATGAACCCATTTTCCACAAGGGCAAGGTTGTGGGTTGGGTTACATCAGGCGGCTTTGCGCATTATCTGGGCAAGAGCATGGCACAAGGTTATGTGCCCAAGGAGTTGGTGGGCGATGATGAATTTGAAATCGAAATCATCGGCGAAATGAAAAAAGCCCGCATCAACCACGAACCCCTGTTTGACCCGA
>JAYUHQ010000277.1:0-9796 GCA_043766895.1 Aestuariivirga sp. | reverse complement strand
ATGTTCAATCGCTTGAAGATTTTGCCTTTGAGGATTTTGAAATTGTCGGCTATGCGCCCGATGCGGCAATTTCCGCACCAGTGGCGGTGTAACAATGTTCGGATCAGATTTTTGGGCGGCTGGCAAAGGCTGGAACTATCCGACGGAAAAGCAACAAGGTTTTTGGCGCGCGCTGGGGCTTTTTCTGGCCGTGTTTTTGTTATTTCAGATTTTGCAAATTGCAGTTGGCTTTGGCCTATTTCGATTTATGTTTGATGGATCGCTTGCGGGTTTGCGACAAAACCTTGCTGGCGATGTTTCAAAGTTTTTCCAATCAAGCATTATCGGCATGTTTCCGGCCGCTGTGCCAAGTGTATTTTTAGCCCTTTATGTTTCACGCTTTGGGCTGCCTGAAGGCAAAGGCCAATTGCCATTGTTGTGGCCCAAATTTGGCATTTTGGGTTGGTGTTTTTTGATTTTTGGATTTTCACTGTCAATCTTGCTTCTGGCAAGTGTGCTTTATGCAAGTTTGAATATTGATCCCGTAACAGAACTTGGATTGGTTGAAAAAACCATGACGGGGCTGGCGAGCGACCCCCGGTTGTTTGCTTTGGCGTTGCCCAGCATTGTGCTTGCAGCACCATTGGCTGAAGAATTTCTGTTTCGCGGAATATTGTTTGCAGGTTTAACCAATACAGTTGTTGGCCGGCCGGGGGCTGTTCTCATCACATCCGCCGTTTGGGCGCTGGCCCATGCCGGTGCAGCACCATGGGTTAATGTTGGATTGATCTTCTTGATGGGTTTGGTGCTTGGCACATTGTTGTTGCGCTTTGGCAGCCTGTGGGTGACGATTGCTTGCCACACAGCGTGGAATTCGTTGAGCGCGCTTACGCTTTTGAGCATGGGCAGCCATTCATGATCGAGGTTCGCGCAGCACAGCCCGGCGATGGCGCATTGTTGCTGATGACCACAGCGGAATTGGGATCAAGCCACGGCTGGGGCGAGGGCATGACAGCCACAGCCCCAGATTTTGAGCGGGATTTATTTTGCGATAGCCCGATCATTGGTGCCTTGTTGGCCTTTGTGGATGGAGCCTTTGCCGGATCAGCCCTTTGGCACAGAAGCTATGCAACATCGCGCGGGCAAGAAGTGATGTATCTTGAAGATGTGGTGGTTTTGAAAAATTTTCGCCGCTTGGGCGTGGCCGAAGCGCTTTTGAAAAATGTCGCAAAAACGGCAACCAAACGCGGCTATAAAAAGGTTTTCTGGCTGGTGAAAGATTGGAACGAAAACGCCCAAAGGCTTTATAAAAAGGTGGGTGCAGAGATTGATGCAGGCAACTTCTATTGCAGCTTGCATGACCAAGCTTTGTTGGATTTGGCACAATGAGCATTGTTGCGCTGGTTTATGCCATTTCGCAAAATGGCGTGATTGGCAAGAATGGCGGGTTGCCGTGGCATATTCCATCTGATCTGAAATGGTTCAAGGCTGTTACAATGGGCAAGCCCGTAATCATGGGCCGCAAAACCTGGGATAGTTTGCCCCGCAAACCTTTGCCGGGGCGGGCCAATATTGTGCTTTCTCGAAAGCCCGGGTTTTCAGCCGAGGGGTGTTCTGTTGCGGTTGATGTTGCTTCTGCGCTTGAACTTGCAAACGAAGGAAATCCTGAAGAAATTTGTGTTATTGGCGGCGCCGAAATTTTTAAAATGTTTTTGGCCACTGCAACAAAAATCTATTTGACGCGGGTTTTAGCAAATGTCGATGGAGATACATATTTGCCCGAACTTGATGCGAAACTTTGGCGCGTGGTTCAACAGCAGACTTATGAAAAAGGCGAAAAAGACTCTGCCGCGTTTGAAACAGTGATTTATTCGCGCGCATAGACATTGGGCATCGCGCTCCCTATTTATAGTGAATTGTTGATTTGCAGAAAGTTAGTCCATGCCTTGGAACCAAGATGATAATGGTAAACCTAAACCTCCGGGTGATCGGGGGCCATGGGGTGGGCCTAACGGCTCTGGCAATAAGCCGCCTGATCTGGATGACATTATCAACAAAGGGCGTGACCAGTTAAAATCGCTTTTGCCAAATGGGGGCAAGGCCGCTTGGCTTATTCCGCTGGCGGCCCTTGCGGCGTTTTGGGCCTATAATTCTATCTATCAAGTTCAGCCAGATGAACGCGGCATGGTGTTGCGGCTTGGTGCTTATAATCGCACTGTGGCGCCGGGTTTGCATTTTGCGGCTTGGCCGATTGATCGGATGGAAGTTTTGCCAGTTGCAGCAGAAAATCAAACATCGCTGGGCGATACCGGTGATGAAGGCATGATGTTGACAGGCGATCAAAACTTGCTCGACATTAAATTTAAAGTGTTGTGGAAAATTGCTGATCCGCAGAAATTTTTGTTCAATGTTTCAGAACAACAACGCTTGGTGCAGGCCGTTTCTGAAAGTGCAATGCGTGAAATTGTGGGCCGAACACCCGCCACAGAAGCGCTGACAACCGGGCGATTGCTTATACAAAACCAAGTGACTGAAATTATCCAACGCACGCTTGATCAATATAACGCCGGTGTGCAAATTACCGGATTGGCTTTTGAAGGTGTGCCGCCGCCACAAGTTCAAGATGCATTTGAAGATGTGCAACGCGCGCAACAAGACCAGCAACGCTCGATCAACGGCGCTGAACAATATTCCAAACAGAAAACCCGCAATGCTGAAGGCGATGCGGCCAAGCGCGTGGAAGATGCCAAAGGCTATGCCGCCCAAATGACAGCAACGGCCAAAGGTGAAGCCCAACGCTTTGATCAAATTTATGCCGAATATGCCAAAGCCAAAGATGTGACACGAACGCGGCTTTATTTGGAAACGATGGAAAAAGTTTTAGCAGCTTCCAACAAAGTTATCTTAGAGCCTGGCAAATCTGGCACAGGGGTTGTGCCGTATCTTCCATTGCCTGCAATTACTCAAGGAGATGCCAAGCCATGAATACAACACGTGTTGGTTTGAGCGTTCTTGTGGTTGCAGTTTTGGCACTGTTGTGGACGGCGGTTTTTCAAGTTGATCAACGGCAGACGGCGTTGGTTGTGCATTTTGGCGAAGTGTCTCGCGTGGTCAAAGACCCCGGCCTTCATTTGAAATGGCCCATCGCCGATGAAGTGGTGGATGTTGAAAACCGCATTTTTATGTGGAGCAGCGATAACATGGCTGTGCAGGTTTCTGACAAAAAGCAATATCTTGTCGATACTGTAACCTTCGTGCGCATTTCTGACCCGCAAAAATTTCGTGAAACTGTTGGCGCTGATCAAGACATTGCCAAACAACGCATCGACACGCGGTTGAACGCGGCGCTGCGCCAAACATATGGCAAGCGAACATTTGTCGCCGCCCTTTCAGAAGATCGCGATGTGATGATGCAAGAAATTCGCGATCAAGTGCGGCCGGAAGCGCAAACACTGGGCATTGAAATTGTTGATGTGCGTATTCGCCGAACCGATTTGATGAAAGAAGTTTTGGATGCAACATTCGATCGCATGAAATCAGAACGTCTGATTGAAGCGCAAGATTTGCGATCAACCGGTGAAGCGCAAAAAGTGAAGATGATGGCCGAGGCTGATCGCAAGGTTTTGGAAATTGTTTCGGAAGGTGACAGACAATCTGAAATTATTCGTGGTGCTGGTGAAGCCCAACGTGCCAACACTTTTGCTGCAGCCTATCAAAAAGACCCAGAGTTTTATGCATTTTATCGCTCGCTGCAAGCCTATGGCAAAGCTTTAGGGCAGGGTGGCACCAGCTTGGTGTTAAGCCCAGATTCGGAATTCTTCCGCTATTTCAAAGATGAAAGTGGCGCAATTCCACCGAAGTGAAATGTAAATGTTGAGTGAGGAAATTTAAGATGCAGTTGAAAGCAAAATTGTTGGTGGGTGTTGTCGCTTCGGTTTTGGCAGCGCAAATGCCGATGCAGTTGAACGTTGTTGCAACTCCTGCTGTGGCCCAAGCCCAAACCCTTCCCAATGTGGCTGATCTGGTTGAAAAGCTGTTGCCTGCTGTTGTTGAAATTTCAGTGCAATCAACCCCCACAGATGGTGCTGAGGGTGCTGCACCCAAGGTGCCTGAAAATTCTCCGTTTAAAGATTTTTTTGATCAGTTCCTTAAGCGCAAACAGCAAGAGGGTCAAAACGGTGATGGCAAACCAAAGCTGCCAGACCCCGCACCTGATCCAAAGTCTCCAGACCAAACGCCCAATGACAATTTGGTCAACTCTATGGGTTCGGGTTTTGTGATCGACCCCAAGGGTTTGATTGTTACCAACAACCATGTGATTGCTGATGCCGTGAACATTCAGGTGCATATGCAAGATGGTACATTGCTGAAAGCAGAATTGGTGGGCCACGACCCTAAAACCGATTTGGCCGTTATTCGCGTGAAGCCTGATAAAGATTTGCCAGCGGTGGCTTTTGGTGACAGCGACAAAGCCCGCATTGGTGAATGGGTTGTGGCGATTGGTAATCCGTTTGGCCTTGGTGGATCAGTGTCTTTAGGCATTGTATCGGCACGCAACCGCGACATTAACGCTGGCCCTTATGATGACTATTTGCAAACAGATGCCGCCATCAACAAAGGCAACTCTGGTGGCCCCTTGTTCACGCTTGATGGGGAAGTTGTTGGCATCAACACAGCAATTTTTTCACCCACTGGTGGCTCGGTTGGCATTGGCTTTTCTGTGCCTTCCAACACCGCCAAACGGGTGGTTGATCAGCTGATTAAATATGGTGAAACGCGCCGCGGCTGGCTTGGTGTTAAGTTGCAAGCGCTGACCGCTGATATTGCTGAAGGCATGGGCATGGCCAAGCCCCATGGTGCATTGATTGCCGATGTTACCGAAGGTGGGCCCGGTGAAAAAGGTGGGCTGAAAGCCGGAGATGTGGTGACAGCTGTTGATGGCCATTCTGTTGATGATGCCAAAGCGTTGCGTTTGATTGTTGCTGAAACTGAAGTTGGCAAAGAGATTAAAGTTACGGTGTTGCGAGACCGCAAAGAGCAAGACCTTAAAATAAACTTGGGGCGGCTTGAAGAAGGCGAGAAACTTGTTGCCCAACAAGATTCAGAAAAGAAAAAGCCGGCTGCTTCCACCAGCATTTCTTTGGGCATGACGCTGAGCGACATTAACGCTGAACTGCGGGCCAAATTTAAGCTTGCCGAAAAACTGAATGGCGCTGTGGTCACTGATTTGGATAAAGACAGCGCTGCGGCCAATAAGGGCATCGCAGTTGGTGATGTTATTCAAGAGGCGGGCGGCAAACCCGTAGCATCAGCAAGCGACGTTGCTGCGGCTGTTGATCAGGCCACAAAAGATGGAAAAACGTCTGTTTTGATTTTAGTATCAAAAGCAGGCGATGGAACAGACACGCGATTTGTGGCGCTGAAGCTGGCGAAATAGATTTTAAAGATATCAGGCCGGATTTTTATCGTCTGGCGGGGTTGCATCAAAAGGCCGAAGGGGTGGTTTTCTTGTGCCAAAAACCGCGGGCCTGATGGGCCGAATTGGCACAACATCGCTCATGTCGTTGTTGTGATCATGGTTGGCCATCATGTTACGCTGGCCAATGTTGGTTTCAACAACCACATCTTGCGGGCCGCCGATAAGAACCAAATGTTCTACATCATCGCGGCGCACCAGAACCAAGCGGCGTGTTTGGTCAATCTCATGATATTCGCTGATGCCCAATCGGCTGCCTTTTGAACCCCGAGAGCGGCCACGAAAAAGTTTGGTGATAATCCACAACAACACAATTGCCGCCACAACGGCAACACCAATAAAAATGGAATTCATATAAGGTTGAATGTCGGGCATGGCAGCCTCCATGTGGTTTCAATGTATCTGTAGCACATTTTCCCGAAGGCTCAAACTGCCACGCAAGTTGGTCATCACTTTATGTGCGGCTTTGGCATATAGTCTTTGCGATTCGGGGATTTGCGATGGCGGATGAGGTTAATATTTCGAACGGGCAGCCTGGCCTTGGGCTTTTCAATGTGGCCTTGTCACTGGCGGTTGCTTGTTTGGCCGTGGGCGGCGTTTATTGGTGGTTGGGGCATGGCCTTCATGTGCCAGAAGATACGCTGCGCGTGGTGGGTTGGCTGTTATCGTGTTTTGGTGTTGCGGCTGTTGTGGCCGGACTTTTGTTGCTTTTACAAAGGCGCAGCCCGGAAGCAGAGCGACAGTTTTATGATGTGGTTGTGGATGCCATTGGCAACCCGGCCGTTGTGCAAGACAGTAAGGGCAGGGCAATTTATGCCAATGCGACATATCTTCAATTGGCGTCGGCCGCTGGTGTTTCTCGGCTTGTAGGGTTTGATGTTCTCTATTCAGGCTATGCTGATTTTGTTGAACCGGTTTATCAACTTGGCCAAGCAGCGCGCGACGAAAAAACGGCAAGTCGAGATTTGCGTTTGCCAGCGGGGTCTTCGGCACCCTTTGCTTCAGCCCATGAAGCAAAATGGTTGAGACTTTCAGTGTCGCCGCTTGGTAAAAATTCGCGTGATGGAAAAACACTGTGGCAGTTGCTTGATATTACAAGTGATCGCGTGGCCCAGGAAAAAGCCTTTTCGCGGCTGCAATTTATTATTTCTTATCTTGATCAAGCGCCCGTTGGGTTCTTTTCAATTTTACCTGGTGGCGCAGTTGATTATTTGAATGCCACACTTGCAGGTTGGTTGGGCATGGATTTGGGCGACGTTCAAAGCGGCAAAATAAAACTTGCCGATTTGGTGGGCGAAGACGGCGTTAAAATTATGGGTGCCCTTAGTGCGGTTGCTGGCTCTCACCGCATTGATACATTTGACATGCCGCTTCGCAACAAAGCCGGGCATGATGAATATTTTCGGTTGGTCAATCGATCAGACTATGATGCTGATGGCCGTGCTTTGCCCGCGCGTTGTATGGTGATGCGCAAAAATTCTGGTGTTAGCCAGGCTGAATCTTCCAGCGAAGATATGGCCAGATTTATGGCTTCAATTCCCATTGGCATGGCCGAAATTGATGGCGAAGGTAAAATTGTAAATGCTAACGCGCAGTTTTTTGAACTGTCCACGACACTGATGCGCGGCGCAAAATTATCTTCGGCATTGAATGAAGAATCTGCGATTGGCTTTGGCAAAGAATTGGCGACACTTTTGTTGCCCGGCGAACACAAACTTTTGCGGGACTATGAACTTTCAGGGGCCGAGCAGCGCAGCGCATTGTTTACGTTCAGCAAAGCAAAAGACGCAAAATCAATATCAGTTTTCGCCGTTGACAAAACTGAAGCCAAACAACTTGAAGTGCAATTGGCACAAAGCCAAAAGATGCAGGCCATCGGCGAACTTGCTTCTGGCATGGCGCACGACTTTAACAATATGCTGACACCCATTATTGGTTTTGCAGATTTATTGCTCACCAAAATGCGCCCAACCGATCCATCGTTTCAAGATGTGATGAGCATCAAACAAAATGCCAATCGTGCAGCAGGTTTGGTGCGGCATTTGTTGGCATTTTCCCGCAAGCAAACTATTCAGCCGAAAGTTTATGAACTTTCAGAAGCCATGTCTGATTTGCCCACGTTGCTGAAACGCGTTGTGGGCGATAAAATTGAATTGACTGTGGCCCACGCGCGCGACCTTTGGCCGGTTATGGTGGATATTCACCAAATGGAACATGTGTTGGTGAACCTTGCCAATAATTCGCGTGATGCGATGCCCAAGGGCGGCAAGTTTGAAGTGAAGACCTATAATCTGCCTGCCGCTGAATCCCAAGCTGTTGGGCATCTTTTGCCAGAGGGTGACTATGTCGTTTGTCAAACCACCGACACTGGG
The DNA here is from genome assembly GCA_043766895.1 of Aestuariivirga sp. GTDB lineage: Bacteria > Pseudomonadota > Alphaproteobacteria > Rhizobiales > Aestuariivirgaceae > Aestuariivirga. The sequence goes on along the minus strand of JAYUHQ010000277.1, from coordinate 1,969 downwards.
CAGGGCATTCCGAAAGAGATTTTGGCCAAAATTTGGGATCCATTTTTCACCACCAAAGATGTGGGCAAAGGCACTGGCTTAGGTTTGTCGATGGTCTATGGCTTTGTGAAGCAAACCGGTGGGTTTGTTTATTGCGATAGCGTTTTAGGCAAAGGCACCACCTTTCGCATTTTCTTCCCGCGCCATATTCCAGATGTGAACGCCGTTGAAGTTTTAAAGCCCGTTGAAGTGGAAGCCAAGCGCGAAGACTTTTCGGGCCGTGGGCGCATTCTTATTGTGGAAGATGAAGATTCCGTGCGGGCCTTTGCGTCACGGGCTTTATCATCACGGGGCTATACTGTGGTAGAGGCCAACAGCGGCGAAATTGGGCTGGAAGTTATAGAAAAAGATACAGATGGTTTTGAATTGATTTTGTCAGATGTTGTCATGCCCGAAATGGATGGCCCAACAATGTTGAGAGAATTGCGCAAGCGTGGCAACACAACCAAGTTCATCTTCATGTCTGGATATGCCGAAGATGCGTTTGAAAAAAATCCAGATGTGCCTTCTGATTTTGGTTATTTGCAAAAGCCATTTTCGCTGAAGCAACTTGTTGAAAAAGTAAAAGCGGAGTTGGGATGACGCTGCCCGTGGCCGAAACACTTTCTAGTCTTGCAAGCCAACTTGAAAGTGGCGGCGTTACATCACGCGGTTTGGTGGAGCAATTTTTTGAAAGGTTAGCGCTTCATTCTGCACAAGCGGAAAAGTGTTTTGTTTTGGTTGATGGCGCAGGTGCGCGCGCGGCGGCTGATCACCAAGACGCATTGCGCAAGGCGGGCCAACACGCGGGGCGTTTTGCTGGCATTCCTATTTCTGTAAAAGATTTGTTTGATGTTGAAGGTCAAGTTACACGGGCAGGTTCTAAGGTTTTGCAACATGCCAAGCCCGCATTGCAAGATGCTGCCTGCATTGCGCATCTCAAGCGCGCTGGTTTTGTTCTTGTGGCGAGAACGAATATGACTGAGTTTGCCTATTCTGGGTTGGGCCTTAACCCACATTATGGAACGCCGCTTTGCATTTACGATCAGCAAACGGGGCGGGCACCGGGTGGTTCTTCGGCGGGGGCAGGGGTTTGTGTTGCTGAAGGTTTTAACGCGCTAAGCATTGGCACGGATACGGGTGGATCTTGCCGCATTCCCGCCGCATATAACGGCATCGTTGGTTTTAAGCCAAGTGCGTCTCGCGTTGCCACAGCAGGGGCTTACCCGCTTTCGGCGTCTTTTGACTCCGTTGGTCCTTTGGCCCGCACGGTTGAATGTTGCGCCATTGCCGATTCAATTTTGGCAAATGATGGCCAAGCGCCATTCCCTCAAGCTACCAATCGGCTACCCAAGATTGGCATCTTGGCCAACCCCTATGTCATGGCTGGGCTTCAATCCGTAGTGGCGGAAGACTTTGCGCGCGCTGTTTTTAAAATAAAAGCCAGCGGGGCTGATTTGAAAGATGTTGTGCTGGATGGGCTTGATGACTTGGGCGCCAATCTGAAGCGCGGTGGCATTGTGGGGTTTGAGGCTTTTCAACACCACCGACTGATGTTGGAAACTTCGGCTGCGCACTATGATGCACGGGTTGCTAGTCGCATTCAAAGTGCTGGCCAAACCACGGTTGCAGACTATGAGCACATTCTGGCCAATCGTCGGGCATTGATTTTAAAATTTGAAAGTGTGATGGACGGATTTGATGCCGTGGTTTGCCCAACGGTTGCCAACATTGCGCCGACACTTTCAGAATTGCAAAGTGATGAAAATTATACGCGGTTGAATGGCGTTGCCCTGCGCAACACCTATGTGGCGAATTTTCTGGATGGCTGCAGTAGTTCTTTGCCGATGCACAGGTTTGGCCAAGCGCCAACGGGGCTGATGTTGATCGGCAAAAATGGCCAAGACAAGAATCTCTTGGCTTTAAGTGCGCATGTGTTTGATATTTTAGG
>JAYUHQ010000276.1:0-3708 GCA_043766895.1 Aestuariivirga sp. | reverse complement strand
GAACGCCGTGGCCCCGCGTTATAGGCAGCCAATGTGAGGATGTAAGAGCCGTTGAACGTGTCTACCAGATCAGCCAAATGGGCCGCACCCAGTTGCACGTTATAGGCCGGGTTCTTCAATTTGCCCGCTGAATAACCAATACGATATTGCTTGGCAACAATTTTGGCGGTGCCTGGCATCAATTGCATCAAGCCTTGCGCGCCAACACTGCTGCCTGCATTGGGGTCAAATTCACTTTCTTGGCGCGAAAGTGCAAACACCAACGATTTTTCAACAGGCTTGCCCACTTGGTGCCAATTTGGAAGGCCATAGATGGGGTAAGACCACGCATCAAGATCAATGCCGCGCATGCCCGCTGCCTTGGCAAAGCGCAAAGCCCAGCTTGTGCCCGCCACATTTTGAATAATTGCGGCCACTGCGTTTAATGTGTCCACATCATCAAAGCGATTGGCCAACGACCACAAGAAAATATTGAGCTGATTTTTCGTGCCTGCTTCAGACATAATGCGAAACGCGCACACAACTTCATCGTGTTCAACTGTGTTTTGTGCGCTTTGCGATGCGCGCCCGTTGTTAATGTCTTCAGGCTGTTTGCCCAAGCCCAATTGTTCTCGAGCTAACTGACCATAATAAACTGTTGAATGTTGCGCGGCGACCTTGAATGAAGCCTTAGCTGCAGCCCCATTGCCGCCTGCCAAATGCGTGCGCCCAATCCAATATGCAGCACGCGCCTTTTCTGTGCCCGTGGGTGCAAGCTTTTGCAATTTGTTAAAATGGCCCATCGCAATATCAGGGTCTTTCAAATATCTGAGCGCCACCCAGCCTGCTAAAAATTCGCCTTCCACTGCAAAATCACCACTGGTCAATCCATGGTTTTTGGCAATGGTGTAAGCTGCCTTCCAATGCAGTTGATTGTTGGGGCCAACGGATCTGCGCACAATCGTTCGGCGCTCTTCAAACCACGCATTTGCATCCACCATCACCGTCGCATCGCCCGGCATAGAGGCAAGAATGGTGCGGGCTTTACCAAAATCTTCATTCTTGCGATAAAACCGCGCCAATACATAAAGCATCGCTGGCTCGTTGCGCATGGCAGTGGAAAGCGAATTGAATTTTTTATCAGCCCCACCGTTAAATTGAATAAGGCCTTGGGCCACTTTGGCGGCGTTTTGATGATCTGCTGAAAGGCGCTTGGCTTGACGCATTGCGGCATTGGATTCTTGGGCCAATATCAAACGCCAAAACCGATATTTATGATCTTCAACCGACAACTTGGAACCGAATTCAGAACTGATCTTGCTTTCCAATGCTGCATCAACGCTGTCATCGCCCCATGCGTGGCGCAGCCACTTTTTGCCCAAGGCGGCATCGCCTGCGGCAAAGCCAGCACGGGCCAAAACCAGTGATCCATAAGCTGTCAGGGGCTTGCGCGCAGCGAAATGGGTGTTAACCACCGTTGGCGCTTCAGAATTATCATAAAGTGCCTGTTCGGCGCGTTTTAAAAGAGTTTCATTCAATGGCCAGCCCGGAGCAGCATTCAGAAAAGCCAGAATGCGTGGATAGCCGGCTTCTGGCCCATGATCGCGCAGATAAATAAGTTCAACCAGTTTAATTGCGGCCTGATCGCCTGAACGCTTTGCCAAATCACCTGCGTTGATAAAATCTCCGGCAAGTGCTTTTTTGGTGGCTTCTATGGCCAAGCTTGATGGCAACGCAAAAGCTGTTTGGGCCAAAGCCATCGGCATCAACGCCAAAGTTGAACCAGCCAGTAAACCTTTAATCAAACCACGTCTTGAAATCATCACGTTTCATACACTTTCACCAACCAAGGCGCAAACCGCTTAAAACGCAAAACCTTTTGTGACTTTGCTTGCTGTTCGCCATCGCACAGACTATTCTGTTACTCTGGTCTTAAAGAGGCATTACGCCCTTATGGTTTCCAGAATCTTACTGAAGAGGTTTGACGTGAAGATCCAAGGTTCTATTCCTGCCCTGATTACGCCGATGAAAAATGGTTCATTTGATGAGGCCGCGTTTCGCAAATTTGTGGTTTGGCAAATCAAAGAGGGAAGCCATGGTTTGGTGCCAGTGGGCACAACGGGCGAAAGCCCCACGCTAACCCCCGAAGAACACAAGGCCGTTGTGCGCATTTGCGTTGAAGTGGCAAAAGGCAAAGTGCCAGTGATTGCGGGTGCCGGTTCCAACAACACCGCAGAAGCTATTGAATATGCCACGCACGCAAAAAAGGCAGGTGCCGATGCGGCGCTGATTGTTGTGCCCTATTATAACAGGCCAACCCAAGAAGGCATTTATCAACATTATGCAGCCATCGCCAATGCAGTTAACATTCCCATCATTGTTTACAACGTGCCGGGCCGCACGGTTGCCAACATATCGGTCGAAACTCTTTCACGGCTGTCGCATGATTTTAAAAATATCATCGGCACCAAAGATGCTTCGGCAGATCTTACGCGCCCCTCACGTCAACGCCTAATGTCGGGCAATAAATTTATTCAACTTTCCGGCGAAGATGGAACGGCCTTGGGCTTTAACGCCCATGGCGGCGTAGGCTGCATTTCGGTCACGGCAAACGTTGCGCCACGCCTATGCGCAAAGTTGCAAGAAGCCACCTTGGCTGGCGATTATAAAGCCGCATTGAAATTGCAAGACAGGTTGATGCCGTTGCATCACGCCATCTTTGTGGAATCAAGCCCCGGCCCAGTGAAATATGCAGCAAGCCTTTTGGGCCTGTGTTCACCAGAAGCGCGTCTGCCTTTGGTTCCCGTCATTGAAAGTACCAAAATAGCCGTGCGTGATGCCTTGGTTCACGCAGGCCTTTTGAACTGATATGTCGTCCAAAGCCGGAGGTGCCAAAGCCTCGCGCAAACAGGAAGGCATTAAAGTTATCTCAGAAAATCGCCGTGCGCGATATGACTATGAGCTGATGGAGTTTTTTGAGGCTGGCCTTGTTCTTCAAGGTTCGGAAGTTAAATCGTTGCGCGTTGGCCATGTTAATCTGGCTGAAGCCTATGCGGCCATGAAGGGCGATGAGTTGTTTTTAATCAATTCGAACATCCCTGAATATCGCGAAGCCAACCGCTTCAACCATGAACAAAAGCGCCCACGCAAATTGTTGCTTCATGCCAAACAAATTCAACGTCTGGCTGTTGGCGTGTCGCGCGAAGGGTTGACGATTGTTGCCGTTAAAATGTTTTTCAACCCGCTAGGCCGCGTAAAAGTTGATATTGCTTTGGCGCGCGGCAAAAAAGCTGTCGATAAACGCGAAACCATCAAGATACGTGATTGGAACCGCGAAAAATCGCGGCTGTTGCGCGAAAAATAATGATCCTCATCGCGTTGGGCAGCAACATCAATGGCCCATGGGGAAGCCCACGCCAAACTGTTGAGATGGCGCTTCACATGCTCAATCAATTTCCATTGCGGCTGGTAAAATCATCAAGCTTGTTGATCACTGAACCATTCGGCGTGGTCAACCAACCTCAATTTGTAAACGCTGTTGCGTTGGTTGAAACGGCAATGCCTGCTGAAAGCCTTATCCGCAAATTGCATATGATTGAACGCCAAGCGGGCAGGCGGCGGGGCAAACGTTGGGGCCCACGCACGCTTGATCTTGATATTTTAGATTATCATGGCCTTATCAAACATAAACGCCAGCTTGTGCAAAAGGCGCTGATATTGCCACACCCC
>JAYUHQ010000275.1:0-3733 GCA_043766895.1 Aestuariivirga sp. | reverse complement strand
TCAAAATAAGATCGACATAGAAAGTAAAAAATTCAATTCAGTCTGTAGAATCTCAGGATGCAGATTTGATCCAGAATTCAAAACACACAATCGTCATTTTTGGCGCTTCAAACTTGAAAAAGATGAACAAGACCTTGATGGCTACAGCGGTGGCGCGGTTTTCACATTATTTGGCGATTTAAGCGATTTGGAAGTACATTTCGATGGATTGATAACTCGGGCCAAAAACGGGTTTGTGCATGTGATAAGCCCATCAATCATAAGCAGCTTGGCCAATAGTTTTGATTAAATAGGCGTTCCTGCAAAAAAAGACCAAAATACGCATCACCTTCCCCAGTTGGATTCCCGCCTTCGCGGAATGACAGTTGTGTGTCGCGGGAATTGCCCCTGCCCCACACCTTGACATCACGCCATCTCCGCGAAATAGTTGCCTGCCTTGCAATGTTGGGAGTTGATCATGGTTCATGCCGCGCTTCGTGCGCTGATGGTTTTTAGTGTTGCTGCGATTGGTTTTTCTGCGGCAGCTTTTGCTGATGATGCAAAACTTCTGGTGCCCGTTCCGCCAGATGCGCAAGGGGCCATGTTTAATGATGATATCAAACAGGAAATATTCGCAACCAACAAACCGCTGAAAGATCTTGTAAAGTTCTATCATGATTTGGCCCAACAAAAGGGCTGGACGGAAGAAGCCAACGTGGACGAAAAAACAATGATCGCAGCGCTTTCTTACAGCGAAAAAGGAAAGCTGCTGTTCAACATCACCACAATTCCGGGCGCTGATAGTGTGATGGTGGCAATCAGTGGCCCGCTGTTGGGAACCCCCGAATAACGCCCCTCACATCTCCGACGTCTTAATCCCTTTAATCGCCGCCGCGGCTTTCACGGTGTTGCTCAGCAAGCACGCAATTGTCATGGGGCCTACCCCGCCGGGCACGGGGGTGATGCTGCCTGCAACCTTTTCGCAGGATGCAAAATCGCAGTCCCCCACCAGTTTGTTTTTACCATCGCGTTCAATGCGGTTGATGCCCACGTCGATCACGCAAGCGCCGGGTTTTAGCCAATCGCCTTTGACCATTTCAGGCCGGCCCACGGCGGCGATCACCAGATCAGCGCGCCGCACAATGGCAGCTAAATCTTTGCTGCGCGAATGGGCGATGGTCACCGTGCAATTTTCAGCCAGCAGCAATTGTGCCACGGGCTTGCCCACAATGTTGCTGCGCCCAATGACCACGGCTTCCAACCCTTCAAGCGAGCCCAGCGCATGTTTGGCCAGCATCACGCTGCCCACCGGTGTGCAGGCGGTTAAACACTCTTGGCCCGTTGAGAGCTTGCCCACGTTGACCACGTGAAAACCATCAACATCCTTGGCAGGATCAATGGTGTTGAGCACCTTGGCCGAGTCAATATGTTTGGGCACCGGCATTTGCACCAATATTCCGTGTACAGATGAATCGTCATTCAAGCGTTGCACCAGCGCCAACAAATCCGCCTCTGATGTTTCGGCGGGCAATTTATGTTCCCAACTGTTCATGCCCACTTCAACCGTTTGCTTGGCCTTGTTGGCCACATAGACTTTTGAAGCCGGGTCTTCACCCACCAACACAACGGCAAGGCCGGGGGTTAAGTTATGATCTTTTTTAAGGCTGGCAACAGCGATGGCGATGCGGGCGCGCAAACCTTCTGCGAAAAGTTTTCCGTCTATAATTTTGGCCATGGGTGAAACTCCTGCAATTGAGAAAGGGGCCCCCTCCGCCCTTCGGGCACCTCCCCCAGCAAGCTGTGGGAGGGCGAAAATTTCACGCTCCCCCAACGTGTTGGGGGAGCTCCGCGAAGCGGTGAGGGGGCTTCTTGTTTAAAACAATCCGTCAATCTGGCCGTGGGCATCAAGGCCGATCACTTCGGCTGATGGCACGCGGGGAAGACCAGGCATTGTCATGATATCACCGCACACCACCACAATGAATTCAGCACCAGCACTCAAGCGCACTTCGCGGATGGGCACGACATGGTTTGAAGGCGCGCCTTTCATGTTCGGATCAGTCGTGAAGCTATATTGCGTTTTGGCCACGCAGATGGGGAACTTGCCATAGCCCGCGGCTTCATAGCCCTTCAGCTGATCACGAATGCTCTTATCGGCCACAACATCATCAGCGCGATAAATTTCACGCGCAATGGTGCGCACTTTTTCAAACAGTGGCATGTCATCGCCATAGATGGGCTTGAACTGGCTGCCATGTTCAGCCAGCTTGGCCACATGATGGGCCAGTTCTTCGGTGCCTTTTGAACCTTCGGCCCAATGGGTGCATTTGAAGGCTTCAACGCCATGGGTTTTGCAGAAATCTTTGATCACCTGAACTTCGGCTTCTGTATCTGCGATGAAGTGATTAACGGCCACTGCGATGGGCACACCAAACTTTTTCAAGTTTTCCAAATGGCGGCCCAAGTTGGCACAGCCTTTTTTGAGGGCTTCAATGTTTTCCTTCTTCAAATCTTCTTTGGCAACGCCGCCGTGCATTTTCAAAGCGCGAACTGTGGCCACGATCACAGCGGCCGCAGGCGTTAAGCCCGCCTTGCGGCATTTAATATCAAAGAATTTTTCAGCGCCCAAATCTGCGCCAAAGCCTGCTTCTGTCACCACAAAATCAGCCAGCTTCAACGCCGTCTGTGTGGCCATAACCGAGTTGCAACCATGGGCAATATTGGCAAATGGGCCACCATGCACAAAGGCCGGATTGTTTTCTAATGTCTGCACCAAGTTGGGCTGCAATGCATCTTTGAGCAACACCACCATAGCGCCCGGGGCTTTTAAATCTTTCGCCAGAACCGGGGTTTTGTCTTTCTTATAGGCCACAACAATTTGGCCAATGCGGCGTTCAAGATCGGCAATCGACGTGGACAAGCACAAGATGGCCATGATTTCGGATGCAACCGTGATGTCAAAACCAGCCTCGCGTGGATAGCCGTTGGCAACGCCACCGAGCGAGCACACAATTTCGCGCAACGCGCGGTCATTCATATCCATCACCCGGCGCCACACCACGCGGCGCGTATCAATGCCAAGCTCATTGCCCCAATAGATGTGATTGTCGATCAGGGCGGAAAGCAGATTATGCGCCGCGGTAATGGCATGAAAATCGCCGGTGAAATGCAGGTTGATATCTTCCATCGGCACAATTTGGGCATAGCCGCCGCCGGCAGCACCGCCCTTCATGCCAAAGCAGGGCCCGAGCGAGGGTTCACGCAAGGCCACAATGGCCTTCTTGCCAATTTTGTTCAGGCCATCGCCCAAACCAACGGTGGTTGTAGTTTTGCCTTCGCCAGCAGGTGTGGGGTTAATGGCTGTCACCAAAATCAACTTGCCATTGGGCTTGGATTTCAAGGTGTCGATGTATGAAAGTGTAACCTTGGCCTTGGTGTGGCCATAAGGCACCAGATCCGCTTCAGGGATGCCTAAGCCTTTGCCGATTTCCATAATCGGCTTCATTTTGGCGAGGCGAGCAATTTCAATATCAGATTTAACGGTCATGGCGGTTCCCTGTGCTGCTGAAGTGTAATTTATGTTCTAATGACAGAAAACCAAACGCGCCACAGCAAGAACGACTAACCCACCCTCATTTTGCGTCAAAACCTTTCACCACCCTGCCAGAAGATTAAAAAAACGCCACGATGGCAACCGTGCAAGGGGCGGCTTGTAGGCACCCCCCGCCTAAGCTAAAGCGCAACGCCTGACGTT
>JAYUHQ010000274.1:0-25223 GCA_043766895.1 Aestuariivirga sp. | reverse complement strand
TCTTGCAGGCAGCTTATCCAATTGGTTGGAGCATTCGCCGCAAGCAGTATTGGTGCGCCGTTGTTTGGCTGTCGCCATCGCACTGGCTGCAATCTGGTTTTTTGTCTCGACTGGGAATTTGAAATGACAAATATCGCAATGTGGTCAGGGCCGCGTAACATCTCAACGGCTATGATGTATTCATTTGCCAACCGCAGCGATTGCGTGGCCTGGGATGAACCTTTCTACGGGGCCTATCTGAAAGAATCAGGACTGACACATCCGATGCGCGAAAATATTTTACAAAGCTGTGAAACAGATTGGTCGGAGGTCGCAAAGCGTTGCGCTAGCCAAAGTGAAAAGCCAATATTTTACCAAAAGCACATGACGCATCACATGCTGGCCAATTTTAGCCGTAAATTCATCCGTACCCTGACGAATTCGTTCTTAATACGGTCGCCGGAAAAGGTTTTGGCGTCTTATGCCAAGAAGCATGATGAAGTTTCACTTCATGCGATTGGCTTTGTTGAACAAGCAGAAATTTTTGATGAAGTTGCACAACACTTTGGCCATGCGCCGCCCGTGGTGGATGCTGACCTTCATCTTGAAAATCCACGCGAAAGTTTAGTGAAGCTTTGTGCGGCACTGGCAATTCCGTTTGATGAAGCAATGCTGCTTTGGGCCAAGGGTCCGAAATCATGCGACGGCGTGTGGGCACCGCATTGGTATAATGCGGTTTGGCAATCGACAGGATTTGAGAAGCAGGCTGAGCGAGAAATTTCACTCGGTGCCACGTTGCACAAAGTGGCCGACCAAGCGAGGCCCTATTATGAGAAATTGAAGGCTTTTGCGCTTTAGATCTTGATTAAATTTGAACAATCCGACCCCTTATCGTCATCCTCGCGAACGCGGGGATCTGCGTTATCTTTGATACAAAACACAGATGCCCGCGTTCGCGGGCATGACGATTTATAGTTTTGAAAAAATACAAATAGCACCCCCCACCAATAAAAAGGCCGGGAAATTCCCGGCCAATCTGAAGCAACTTTTTTTCTTATCTTACTAATGCATGAACCGGAATGCGACCCGTCATGTCGGGCATAATCGGCTTTGCGGTTGGTGTTTCTTTTTCAACGAGCATTTCAACTTTGCGTAAGTCGGCTTCGGCTTCTTTCAAACGCTCGATCATCGAATCATGCTGGTCGCGCAATTCACCAACGGTTTTTAAAATATTATCGCGGCGCCCGCGTACTGATTTGGCGGCCATTGAATAATTCACATTGTTGATGTCGCTCACGCCAGTGCGCTGCTCTTCAAACTTTACATGCGCATCAAGGTCATCATGCTTGCGCATCAAATCTTGGATCATCAGATCCATATCAGCCACTTGCCTGCGGCAATCTTCGGCCCGGAAACGGTTTAACCGCAAAAGACTTTCACGTGAACGCATTACTCTACCCATCCTTACTCAACACACCGGCGAAATAATTCGCCTTTTTACTTAGACTCGACTCTATTCACGATTCCACGAATCAACTAGCTGTGGTGAATCGCTTTTCAAAGATCATCATGAACAAGCAGGTTTAAGACCAAGTAAATTGCGCACTAACAAATGGTTACCGTAAAAAATGGCTTAACGCGGGATCCTCAACCACTAGATTTAGGGGGTCGGGGTTAAGTGACTACAATAGGTAGTGAGTAGGTCATTAAGAATTGAGTGAGACAGATTAGGTTTTGTTAACCTTTATAAGTCTATCTTAACATTCAGAGTTAACGGTTTGTGACGCTAGTTTCCCAAAATGGGGCTGGCGGAAAATTTAGAGTCTCTCGGGCGACGAGGGATTGGCATAGAAGGGGATTCGCATGCGGGTTTTGTTGATCGAGGATGACACAGCAACGGCTCAATCGATTGAGTTGATGCTCAAATCCGAAGGGTTCAATGTCTATACGACTGACCTTGGTGAAGAAGGCGTCGATTTGGGCAAGCTTTATGATTACGACATCATTTTGCTCGATCTCAATTTGCCAGATATGTCTGGCTATGAAGTTTTAAAAAGTCTGCGTGTCTCGAAAGTTGGCACACCAATCCTCATCCTGTCTGGCCTTGCAGGCATTGAAGATAAGGTGAAGGGTCTGGGCTTTGGCGCTGATGATTATATGACCAAGCCTTTCCACAAGGATGAACTGGTCGCTCGCATCCACGCAGTTGTCCGTCGCTCAAAGGGCCATGCCCAATCGGTTATCCTCACTGGCGAATTGCTGGTGAACCTCGATACCAAGACTGTTGAAGTGGGTGGCCAACGTGTGCACCTCACTGGCAAAGAATATCAGATGCTTGAGCTGCTATCGCTCCGCAAGGGTACGACACTTACAAAAGAAATGTTCCTCAACCACCTTTATGGCGGCATGGACGAACCGGAACTGAAAATCATCGACGTGTTTATTTGCAAGCTACGCAAAAAACTTGCCAACGCTGCCGAAGGCAAAAACTTCATTGAAACAGTGTGGGGCCGTGGCTACGTGTTGCGCGAAGGCGCGCCGTCAATGGGCGGCATGGACGAAGAAGAAATGCTCAAGATCGCCTGATAGAATTGCAGGTACAGAGCCTGACCACATCACTCTAAAACACGTGAATGATCTCGCTCTAGATTTTTAAGCCCGGTGGAAACATCGGGCTTTTCTATTATGATAGCTTGACTTTGCGGAAACCCTTATATACGAGTAATTTACTCGGATATAGGAGTCTGGTGATGGTTTTGGGTTTTCGGCGCAACTTCGGTGTGCATATTTTTTCGTTGACGATGGGCCTTTCCGCCACAATGTGCGCGGCTGAACCACTCAGCGATATGCAACAGCTTGGCAAAAGCCTGTTCAACGATCCGTCGCTGTCAAATCCGCCTGGCCAGTCATGCGCATCTTGCCATGTTGCCAATCAGGCGTTCACTGGTAATGCCAGTTCAACAATTTCCGCGATAGCGCAAGGCAGCACACCCGAAAAACATGGCACCCGAAATGTGCCCACAATTATGTATATGTCGTTCAGCCCGCCCTTCTCGATTGAAAGCAAAAAAAATGAGAAGGGCGAAATGGAATACACTCCAACAGGTGGCCTTTTTTGGGATGGCCGCGCCAACAGCTTAGCCGAACAAGTGCGCGGCCCTTTGTTGAACATAAACGAAATGAACAATATCGATCCGGCAATGATCGCCACAAAATTGCGCACCAGCACAAACTTCTCGGCATATGAAAAAGTGTTTGGAAAACAAGCCGATCATGATCCACAAATTACCCTGAACAATATCTCTACTGCAATTTCAGCTTATGAAAACAGCGCGGAATTTGCACCATTCACTTCAAAGTTCGATGATTTTTTACAAGGCAAAGCCGAATTGACGGCCCAAGAAACAGCAGGTTTTGAACTTTTCAAAAAACCCGAAAAAGGCAATTGCATCAGTTGCCACGTCGGCACGGTTGATTCAAAAAATCCAAAAGATTGGCTATTTACTGACTTTACTTTTGACAATTTGGGCGTGCCACGCAACTCTGAGATCCCAGCCAATGCAAATCCCGCAGTATTTGATGAAGGCCTATGCCAACGCGAAGGGCTGAAAGAACTTTTACCCGCAGGCGCAGATTTAGCTTCATTTTGCGGCGCATTTAAAGTTCCAACGCTTCGAAACATAGCAATTACGGCACCTTATTTTCACAATGGAAAATTCGCCAAATTGCGGGATGCTGTGGCCTTTTATATTACCCGCGATACTCAACCAGAACTCTGGTATTCTCAATCTGCTGCCAGCAAAACCAATAAATTTGATGATACAAAGCCCGAAGCGGTTGCAAATGTGAACACCAGCGAGGTTCCGTATGACCGCAAGCCAGGTGAACAACCGCGCCTGAACGATGCGGAAATTGATTCACTCGTAGAATTTCTGAAAACTTTGACCGATCAAAGGCCGCAATAACAAACTGTCATTCGCACCGTTAACTAAGAATTAACTCTATCGTAGACTCTGCCACAATCATTGGTTAATTTTTTTAACTATGTTGTTCCGGTGTGTTGCGTTTTTGAGTTTGGTTTGGATGGTTTTGGCATCTGGCGGATCTGCCATGGCCGATCAGCCAAGCAAATATTTATCGCCTGGCCATGATCAAATCAGTGCGGATGTATTTGGCAAAACTTTGCCACCGGTTGGTTACGTAAAGTTTTGTGGACGCGGCCAAGATGAATGTCACTTTTCCAATGGCATGCACGAAAAGCTCAATCTTACCGAAGAAAAATGGAACATGCTTGTTCAAGTGAACAACTATGTTCAAACAAAAATTCGCCCCGTATCAGATATGGAACTTTACGGTGTTCCTGATTACTGGACCTATCCAACCACTGCTGGAGATTGCGAAGATTTTGTTCTTCTCAAAAAACGCTATTTGGTTGGCATGGGTTTTAGTCCCGATGTGTTGTTAATTACAGTTGTGCTTGATGAAGCTGGCGAAGGCCACGCTGTGCTCACTGTGGTCACCGACAAGGGCGACTATATCCTCGACAATCGGCGCAACGATATCTCGCGTTGGGATGCAACAGGTTACACCTTTCTCAAACGCCAATCGCAATATTCAGCGACATCTTGGGAAAGCCTGCAACCTGCGCGCCAACCGATGCTTGTCAGCACAAAATCAAACTGAACTTAAGCAAACAAGAAATCATCAGCCACAAACTGGCTGATGTGTAATCCTGTAAACAGAATGGAGTCGTGTCCTGCATCAACACTGAGCACCATTCCGTTGGTCGTGTCTGTGGCGTGGGTCAGAACATCAGCCCAAGTGTGAATATCTGTGCCCAGCAACTGCACACGATCGGTGCGGCCAAGGCCAGTCCAGAAATCTGTAATCGTGTCATTGCCAAAGCCTGCGCTGAATTGGAACACATCAGCGCCTGCCCCGCCTGTCAACAGATCATTACCAAGGCCACCAATCATCATGTCGTTGCCAGCGCCGCCGTTGAGCATGTCGTTGCCAGCACCACCATTTAAGCGGTTGTCTCCAGCATCACCAGTAATCTTGTCATTGAACGCTGTGCCCAACACGTTCTCAATGCCAATATAAGTGTCGCCAGTAGCATCGGTAACACCGTTAATTGCTGTGTAGCTCGCATCAACAGGCGCTGTGCCATCACCATTTGCAAGCAAATCATCTGGGCAACATGCTGTGCTGACAATGGGTTGCACACCATTCTGGCTGGCATCTGCGTTCACTGTGCCGCCAGTTAGCAAACTCATCGTAATGCCTGTGTGGGCATTGGAATAGCTTACGGTATCAACCCCAGCACCGCCGTCAAGAACGTCAGCACCAGAGCCACCGATCAGCAGATCATCGCCAGCACCACCATGCAATACGTCTTTGCCAGCGCCGCCATTCAATGTGTTGTTGCCAGCATCGCCTGTCAACACGTCATCAAACTTAGAGCCAACCAAGTTTTCAATGTTCAAGATTGTGTCAAAAGCTGCTGCGCCGCCTTGGCCAATACCGGTCGTGAGGTTGACCACAACCTTACTCCAAGAATCTGAATAGCTCAGTGTATCAATGCCAGCCCCGCCATCAATATAGTCGCCGCCGCCGCCTGAATAGATCACATCATTGCCGCCGCCACCTTCGATATGGTCTGAACCCGCATAGCCATAAATTACGTTGGCATTATTGTCGCCAATAAGCGTGTCATTGCCAGCCGAGCCTTTGATATTTTCGATGCTTGTATATGTATCACCTTGGGCCAGGCCACCTTGGCCTATTCCCGTCACAAGGTTTACGTTTACAGCAACCGCAGATGAACGATAGTCAATCCAGTCTGAACCGGCACCACCATCATAATGATCACCGCCGCCAGACCCATAGAAATGGTCGTTGCCGGCACCGCCAAACAAATTATTGGCAGCTGCGTCACCAGTAATAAAGTCTGCGTAGATTGAGCCCACAACATTTTCGATCGATTGCAGCGTGTCAGCCTTGCCGCCACAGCCTGTTGCCGTGCCAAGCCCTAAATTCACCGTCATGCACGCAGACATTGCTGAATAATCAACCGTGTCATTGCCTGCGCCACCGATTAACGTGTCGTTGCCTTTTGTGCCGACAATCACATCATCACCAGCACCGCCGTCGATAACATTGTTGCCCGCATCGCCAGTCAAAGTGTCGTTGAATTTTGAACCTGTCAAATTTTCGATTTGCGAAAGCTTGTCCCCTTCAGCATCACCGCCCGCACCTTTGCCAGTCGTCAAATTCACACTTACAGCGGCCAAAGAAGTTGAATAATCTGCCAAATCTATGCCATCGCCGCCGATCAATGTATCAGCACCCGTGCCGCCGACTAGAATGTCGTTGCCGATGCCGCCATCCAGCAAATCATTGCCAGCGCCACCGAGAAGCGTGTCGTCGCCGCTTTCGCCATAAAGTTTATCATCACCGCCGCGGCCATCAAGCAAATCATTACCATTGCGGCCCCAGAACACATTCACACCGTCTGTGCCCCAAAACTTATCATCATTGGCGCTGCCAACCAAGTTTTCAATGCTGATGAAATGGTCTTCCCAATTGTTTGTTCCTGTGGCCAAATCAATTTCTTGTTTATAGCCATTGAGAACGGGAACATCGGCATTGAATGTGTCAATGCCATCACCACCGTCATAGGTGTCTCCGTGGTAAGACCATTCCACTAAGAATGTGTCGTTGCCATTGCCGCCAAACATAAAGTCATCATTTTGGCCACCGGTGATGGTGTCGTTGCCGTCACCACCATAAATCTTGTTCACGCTGCCGTCGCCAACCAACACGTCATCAAACTTGGAACCAATAAGATTTTCAATGCTGATGAGTGTGTCGCCTTCAGCGTCACCACCGTGGGCCACACCGGTTTCCAAGTTGATATTTACTGCTGCTGTTGAAGCAGAGTAATCAGCCGTGTCGACACCATCGCCACCATTTAAAACGTCAGCGCCAGCTCCGCCAACCAGCGTATCATTTCCAGCGCCGCCGATGAGAACATTGTTGCCAGCATCGCCGATCAGCGTGTCGTCGAATGCGGAACCTGTAATATTTTCAATCGAAACAAGCGTGTCTCCCTCAGCGTCGCCACCATGGCCCTGGCCTGTGACCAAGCTGACATTAACGCCAGCGGCCGAAGTTTTATAATCGGCAGTATCACTGCCGTTACCACCATTCAGAGCATCTGCACCTTGGCCACCGACCAAAATATCGTCGCCATTTTCGCCGAATAAACGATCATTGCCCGATCCGCCGTCTAAATAGTCGTTTCCGCCACCGGTCCAGATCGTGTCATTGCCTGCATCGCCATAGACGGTGTCTACAACATTTTGTGTTTCAACATTATCGAATACGTCGTTGCCAGCACCAAGATGATAGGTCATCGCCGTATCAGCACCGCCCACCTTGTCATCAAAAGCCGAGCCGATGAATATTTCAAAGTTTGCATATGTATCGCCAGCCGCGTCACCCGCGATGCCGCCTGCTGCGTGGTTGGCATAAAGATCACCAATGCCATGTACGTCCATTGCCGAAAAAGCCAAAGTAACGCCTGCCGCAGCATCTGCAAAAGTCAGCGTATCAATGCCCGCACCACCATCAAGCTTATCTGCGCCTGCGCCGCCTGAAATAATATCGTCGCCAGCACCACCGTTGATAACATTGTTGCCCACATCGCCCATCAACACATCGTTGAAAGCTGAACCCGTAAGGTTTTCAATCGAAACGAGTGTATCGCCTTCAGCGTCTCCGCCATGGCCTTGGCCTGTTACTAAATTAACATTCACACCAACGGTGGATGTTTCATAAGTGGCAGTATCGATGCCATCGCCGCCGATTAATTTATCGCCACCCACGCCACCATCAAGAATGTCGTTTCCTGCGCCCCCGTCAAGAGTGTCGTTGCCAGCGCCGCCATGTAAAACGTCGTTGCCCGTGCCGCTTGCAGCAATAGGAAGGCTTAAATCGAAAGCAGATTTGTTGACATTTTGAACATCGATTTGTTTGTCATCAAGGAATATTTTGTGCGTACCAATGTTGGGGCTTTGCACAATTGCATCAGAATGCGCCGGAACGATCACTTGGATAACGACATCGCCATTGTTGCCTTTGCCCTGTGATGCAGAGCGAAAAGAAACCACCATGGCCGCATCTGTTGTGTTGGCAATGCTCCAGATTGAAAGTTGACCTGAAACGCCAAGCGATTTTAAAAGCGAGTTGTTGCCAGCAGTCGTATTTGTGTCTGGCACGATCATATAGCCGTTCGCTGCCAAAGCATTTGCATAACTTATAGTGCCATCACCATAAATTATATCATCACCATCGCCGCCATTGATGATGTCATCACCGCCAAGGCCATAGAGAATATCGTTTTTTGCACTTCCAATAATCTGGTCTGCGGCAACCGTTCCATAAACGGTTCCACCATTGGCGGGTGCATTAATAATTGACATAAGACGACTTCCCTATTTTTTTGTTAGGGAACCGATAGCCTTACAACCCTCTGCAACCGCTTACGCGTTGTGGTAAAATTTTAATAAAATAACATTGCTTGCTGGCAGCGTTAAGAACACCTTGCCCTATACCGTAAAAATTGAATTAAGCAGCGGCTGTCGCTTCAAGGGGCACAGCTGTTACGGCCACTGTGTCTGGTGTTTCCATGGCCATGGTGATATTTAATCCTGCGGCTTGCGCCAATACGCGTGCATAATAAGGCTGAATCAAACGTGCATCAAACGTGGCTTCATCGGCTGTGCCAGCAAGCGCCGAGGCCAAACCCTCGTTGATTTTGGCCCGTTCGCCTGTTGCCTTTACAGAAAAGTTTCGTCCTTCAACAGCAACCGTTACAACACCACCCCGTGGAATTCCAGCAATGGCCAACAACAACATGTTGAGCAGAAGTTTCACTTCCTGTTTTGGTCGATTTTCACGTGGCGCCAACCATTCTAACTTTACCTTTTCTTCACCCACAAAACCGCGCGCAACATCACCCGCTTCTGTCATATCAATCAATGAACCAGCCGAACCCGCTGCGCCAAAGGCAATCCGGCAAAATTTTAGTTTTGCTGTGGCTGTTTTGGCCGATGATTTGATCATGTCGAAAGCCGTGGCTTTCATCTCGGCGTCTGTCTCAGGATCTTCCATCAACTCCAAACCATTGGCGATGGCACCCACCGGCGAAATCACATCATGGCACACGCGCGAACACAGCAATGCCGCAAGATCAAGGTCAGAAAGTCGCAAGTGTCCGGTCATGGCAAGCCCCAAAGTGATTCGTCTCACTTCTCTATATCAAACTTCGCAAAAGTTTTCCTGATTGACGAAACTTGCATTTGCGATGATGAGGGAGTGCATGAAACCTTCAGACCAACTTTTAGTTCTCGCCCAAATTGCTCATTCTGCTGGCAAAGCAATTATGGAAATTTACAACTCTGATTTTAGTTCAACTTTAAAAGCAGACCAATCGCCCGTCACTATTGCAGACGAAGTTGCCGAAGCCATTATTTTAGAACAATTGGGCAAAACGATACCGGTTATTGCGGAGGAACAAATGGCCGCTGGTTTGCACACCCAAATTGGTGATGCATTTTATTTGGTGGATCCATTAGACGGCACCAAAGAGTTTATTTCGCGCAACGGCGAATTTACGGTGAATATCGGGCTCATCGAAAATGGCCATCCCACGAAGGGCGTGGTCTATGCACCAGCATTGGGTGAACTATACATTGGTGAATTGAATAACGGTGCGTTTCAATCCAAACTTTTGGTGAACGAGCCATTCGATGCCGCGTCATTGATAGCAATACATGCCCGCGCCTTGCCCACAACGGGCGCCAGCGTTTTGGCCAGCCGCTCGCATTTAGACAAAGAGACAGAAACCTTCATCGCCCAAACCAAAGTCGACAAGTTGATCAACGCTGGTTCTTCATTAAAATTTTGCCGCATCGCTGCAGGCATGGCCGATCTTTATCCGCGTTTTGGGCGTACGATGGAATGGGACACCGCCGCCGGCCATGCCGTTCTTGCCGCCGCAGGTGGCAGCGTTACCCAGCCAAACGGAGCAGCATTTCTTTATGGCAAGGCAGAACAATCTTTTGCCAACGGCTCTTTCATTGCGCGCGGCAAAATTTGAAATTTGCAATCCATTAACCAAGTTGAAAGCCATCCGTGGCATTAACACCTCTCGGACGGAATTTTGCCCTGTTGGCGCCCCATTCGGCGTTTAGCAACTGGGTGCAGTAAATGAGGTGTGTTTGTCATGATGAAAACGATTTCGAAAATTGCATTGGTTCTGGCCTTAAGTGGCGCCGCTTTGCCCGCAATGGCCAAGACCATTAACACAGGTTCAATTTCCAAAGCCCCCCAATCATCCAACACCTACACGCCCAATGAAATTATTGCCCAAGGCCATCAGTTTTTTGGCAAGGCATCGCGTGGCTTGGCTGAAGCGGTTGAATATGTCTTCCAATCACAGGGTCAACCCACCGCCTATATTGTGGGCGAAGAGGGTTCAGGTGCGTTCATCGGTGGCTTGCGTTACGGCGAAGGCACGATTTATTACAAAAATGGTGCGAAAAAACACATCTTCTGGCAGGGCCCGTCGGTGGGCTTTGACTTTGGCGGCAACGGCTCGCGCACATTAACATTGGTTTATAATTCGCAATCCCCTGAAGATCTTTATACGCGCTTTGGCGGCGTTGAAGGTTCAGCCTATCTTGTGGGCGGATTAGGCGTAAATTTTCAACGTAAAGATGATATTACCTTGGCACCAATCCGAACAGGCGTGGGTGCAAGACTTGGCGCAAATATTGGATATTTGAAATATACGCCACGCAACACTTGGAATCCGTTCTGACCCCAAAGTGTTGATTTTGCGACACCCTGCTTGGGCCCTCACAGTAAAATAAATTTAAAAACTGTCAGACCGCCATCGCAAAGCGCATTGAAATAGGTTAACATCACATTACTGGAACACTTCTTGCTTTGCGAAATTACAAGAACGTGTGTGGGCAAATGTAGGTGGTGTCATGTCTCAAATCGAGACTTTAATGGTTTTAGCGCTGGGTTCAGCATTAACCTTTGTTTTTTTTCTTCTTTTCGGTCGCGTTTTTTGGAACGTGGCAGCAAGTGCGGGAGCAAGACGCAGCGCCAAGCAAGTGCCTGTGGCCATGCTTGAATTGCAGGCTGACCGTGATCGCTTGCGCGCCGAACATGCTTTGATGTCAAGAAAGCTTGAACTGCGGTTAGACGATATTAAAGCCCGGATGACAGAGCAAATGGCGGAAGTTTCACGCAACCGAAACCGTGTGCAATCATTGCTGCAAGACTTAGAGGGCAAAGATATCGCTTTGAAGCTGCGCGATACTGAACTGTCTGAATTGAAAAATCAGTTGGAAATTTACCAGTCAGATTTGATGGCTTCAAATCAATCAATCGAAACCTTGATGACAGAGGCAACGCGGCGTGAATTAGAATTCACTAAGCTCCAAGATTCTTTTCGCCAATTAAGTACCAATCTGCGTGATAAGAATGCCCTCGTAGGCAATTTGAACGAAGAGTTGCGCACAGCCCTCAACATCAAGCAACCAACGCCGCTATCGATTGCAACGCCACCAGAAAATCGATTGATGCAACGTGTGGCCGAGCTCACTTCAATATCAGCAGATATAACACGCCAGACTGGCATGAATTATGCCACCAGTGTCGAACCGATGACGGTTGTTGATCCTCCAACGACCAAGGCCAATTTGCAAAACCAATTTGATGAAGCTGAACTTAGCGCCAAAGCCATTCAGCGTGAATTGGAAGAACTTGACGTTATGTTGGCCAACAGCACAACCTCAGACAAGGTTGTGCCCGGCCCGGCCCCTGCACCCAAAAAGTCAGGTGCAATGGCAAATGTTATCTCATTGGCCCAACGCATTAAGGCATTGCAGCAAGGCATGAACGACTAGAATTGATTGCCTGATAATTAAGCACAACCCATCACAACTTATTGGCCGCGGATTTTCCCTTGCTTTAAGTTTGCGAATCTTCCACTTGATATTTCAACCTCTTAACGACACTGATCCACGGGCTTATCTTACGCATGAACACCATCGAAAAACTGCAAGTTGATATTGTTGCAAAGCTAAAATATTCAATCGGCAAAGATCAACCAGCTGCCAAACCGCATGATTGGCTGAATGCGGTGATCTTAACTCTGCGCGACCAAATCATCGATCGATGGATGGAGTCAACCCGCGAAGCATACAAAGCTCAGGCGAAACGGGTTTATTATCTCTCACTCGAATTTCTCATTGGGCGTTTGTTGCGCGACGCATTGAGCAATCTCGAAATCACCCAAAATTACGAAGCCGCGCTGAAAAACCTGGGCGTTGACCTTAATCTTGCAGAGGCCTTGGAGCCTGACGCAGCCCTCGGCAACGGTGGCCTTGGGCGCTTGGCAGCATGTTTCATGGAAAGCATGGCTAGCCTGAATATTCCGGCTTACGGTTATGGCATTCGTTATAACAATGGATTGTTTCGCCAGCTGATTAAAGACGGTTGGCAAATTGAGGCCCCTGAAGATTGGTTAGTCAACGGCAACCCTTGGGAATTTGCCAGACGCGAAGCAGCCTATAAAATTCAATTTGGCGGCGTTGCCACGGCTGAAAAAGATGCTGATGGAATGCCACACGGCAAATGGCAACCCGACGAAGTGATGTTGGCCACTGCTTTTGATGTGCCAATGGTTGGCTGGCGCGCCAAGCGCGTGAACACTTTGCGTTTGTGGTCAGCGCGCCCAGTTGATCCAATTCAACTTGAGCAATTCAATCGCGGTGATTTTGCTGGCGCATTGTCGGGCCAGACACGTGCTGAAACCATTACACGCGTGCTTTATCCATCAGACTCAACGCCCGCTGGCCAAGAGTTGCGCTTGCGCCAAGAATATTTCTTCTCATCAGCGTCATTGCAAGACATCATCCGTCGCCATTTGCAGCAGTATCCAGATGTATTGAACCTGACAGAAAAAGCCGCTGTGCAGATCAATGATTCACATCCAGCCATTGCTATTGCTGAACTGATGCGCCTGTTGGTGGATGAACACAAAGTTGCATGGGGCAAGGCCTGGGAAATTACACAAGGTGTGATGAGTTACACAAACCACACACTGCTTTCAGAAGCATTGGAAAGTTGGCCTCTGCAATTGTTTGAACGTATGTTGCCGCGCCACTTGCAAATTATTTACGCCATTAATGATCAGATGATTGTGCGGGCGTGCAATATGATGGGCTCGACACCAGAATACGTTGCCTCGGTCTCATTGATTGATGAACATGGGGCAAAACGCGTGCGCATGGCACAACTGGCTTTTGCTGGTTCGCACAGTGTCAACGGCGTTTCAGCATTGCACACAGAGCTGATGAAGAAAAACGTGTTTAAAGATTTGCACGCGCTCTATCCAAACCGCATCAACAATAAAACCAACGGCATCACTCCCCGTCGTTGGTTGCGCGGCGTAAATCCTGAACTGTCGAAACTGTTGACCCAAGCCGCGGGCCCAGAATCACTCGACAACGCCGAACTTCTTTCACGCGCCGGGCCAAAATCTGGTGAAGCAGCATTCATGAAAAAATTCGCTGACATAAAGTTGAATAACAAAAAAGTATTGGCGGCTTTAATCAAAAAACGCAACGACATCGACGTAGACCCAACAGCCATGTTCGACGTGCAAGTTAAACGCATGCACGAATACAAGCGCCAACTGTTGAACATTCTCGAAACCATTTCTCTTTATCAGGCCATGAAGGCCGACCCGAAGGCAAAATTTGCACCGCGTGTAAAAATATTTGCAGGAAAGGCTGCTGCATCTTATTTCCAAGCGAAACTTATCATTAAACTTATCAATGATGTGGCAAGTGTTGTGAATAACGACACGAGCCTGAATGGCGCACTAAAAGTTGTTTTCTTGGCTGACTATAATGTTAGTTTAGCAGAACTAATTGTGCCGGCCACTGATCTTTCAGAACAAATTTCTACTGCGGGCATGGAGGCATCAGGCACAGGCAACATGAAGTTCGCGTTGAACGGTGCTTTAACGATTGGCACGCTTGACGGCGCCAATGTTGAAATGCGTGAACATGTGGGCGCCGACAATATTTTCATCTTTGGTTTAACCGCAGATGAAGTTGAAGCACGCCGCAGCAAGGGTATTGATGGGCGCGCTGTTGTTGATGGTTCAGCAAAACTCAAAGGTGTGTTGCAAGCATTATCACTGGGTGAATTCAGCAACGGTGATTGCAACCTCTACCGCCCGATCGTTGATTCAATTTACAATGGCGATTGGTTTATGGTGGGCGCTGATTTTGACAGCTATGCTGCAACGCAGCGTAGAGTTGATTCACTGTGGAGCAATCAAAGGGACTGGACGCATCAAGCGATTCAGAATAGCGTTCACATGGGCTGGTTTTCATCAGACCGTACGATACGTGAATATGCGCGTGATATTTGGAAAGTGCCTGCGGGCTAAGGGTTGAACGGAAATGGCCGAACCGAAGTGGAAAACAAGCGGCCCCGAAATCGAAGCCATTGTAAATGGCGGGCATGATAATCCGTTTTCAATTCTCGGGTTGCATCCGGTGGGTAAATCATTCGTGGCGCGCGCTTTTATTCCTGGGGCTGAAACAGTCCAAGCGCAATC
This sequence comes from Aestuariivirga sp., assembly GCA_043766895.1. Lineage (GTDB taxonomy): Bacteria > Pseudomonadota > Alphaproteobacteria > Rhizobiales > Aestuariivirgaceae > Aestuariivirga. Next base: position 10,528 of record JAYUHQ010000274.1, on the reverse strand, counting down.
GCGCGATGGCAAAGTTCTGGGCGAACTCACTCGTGTCCACAAGGCTGGTTTTTTCGAAGGCAAAGTAAAAGCATCTCAACAACAGCCCATCCAATTTCAGTGCGCCAATGCTGGTGGCACGTGGACTGTTCTTGATGCCTATTCAATCGGGCCTGTGCTGGGGCCGCAAGATGATTATTTCATGGCCGAGGGAAATCATCTTCGGCTTTACGACAAGCTGGGCGCGCATCCATTAACAATGGACGGCATTGATGGCGTGCACTTTGCGGTTTGGGCACCAAATGCCAAACGTGTTTCAGTGGTTGGAGATTTTAACAATTGGGATGGCCGCCGCCACGTTATGCGCAAACGTTTGGATGTTGGTGTGTGGGAAATATTTGTGCCAGATGCCAAACTTGGCCAAGGTTATAAATATGAAATTATCGACACGCACAACGGCCTTCACCTGAAGTCGGATCCTTATGGCTTTGCCGCCGAATTGCGCCCCAACACAGCTTCGCGCGTTACCCGAACAGACAATTTCAAGTGGACGGACGAGGCCTATCTAAAAGCCCGTGTAGCGCCCGACAAACGCCGCATTCCGATCAGCATTTATGAAGTGCACTTGGGTTCGTGGCGCAAGGGAGAGGGCGACAAATTTCTCACCTACCATGAACTGGCTGATCAACTTGTCTCTTATGTCAAAGATATGGGCTTTACTCATATTGAGCTGTTGCCTGTTAGCGAACATCCTTATGATCCATCATGGGGCTATCAACCAACAGGACTTTTTGCGCCAACATCGCGCTTCGGCGATCCTGAGGGTTTTGCTCACTTTGTTGATCAAGCACACGCCGCAGGCATTGGAATTATTTTAGATTGGGTGCCAGCCCATTTCCCGACAGATCAACATGGACTTTCAAATTTTGATGGCACAGCGCTTTACGAACATGCTGATCCGCGCCAAGGCTTCCACCCTGATTGGAACACTGCCATTTATAATTTCGGCCGCAAAGAAGTACAGAGCTTTCTCCTAAACAATGCACTGTTTTGGCTTGAGCGTTATCACCTTGATGGCCTTCGTGTTGATGCTGTTGCCTCGATGCTTTATCTCGATTACAGCCGAAAAGAAGGCGAATGGATCCCCAATCAATTTGGTGGCCGTGAAAATCTTGAAGCAATTGCCTTCCTTCAGCGCATGAACCATGAAACCTATGGCCAGCACCCAGGAGTTATGACCATTGCTGAAGAGTCTACAGCCTTTCCTGGTGTTTCAAAGCCAACAAGTGTTGGCGGTCTTGGTTTTGGTTTTAAGTGGAACATGGGCTTCATGCATGACACCTTGCAATATATGCAGCGCGAGGGGGTTTACCGCAAACATCACCACAATGATTTGACGTTTGGCCTGCTCTACGCATTCAGCGAAAATTTTGTTTTGCCACTTTCACACGATGAAGTGGTTCATGGCAAAGGCTCGCTTTTGGCAAAAATGTCAGGCGATGATTGGCAGAAATTTGCAACTTTGCGGGCCTATTTGGCTTTCATGTGGGCCTACCCTGGAAAGAAATTATTATTCATGGGCCAAGAAATGGCCCCTTGGTTGGAATGGAATCACACGCAGTCTTTGGATTGGAATTTGCTTCAGCATGGGCCTCATAAAGGCATGCAAACCATGTTGCGCGATTTGAACCATCTCTATCAGGCAAGCCCCGCATTGTATGCCCGTGACTGTGAGCCTGAGGGCTTTGAATGGTTGATCGGTGACGATGCTGATAATTCAGTATTCGCTTGGGCGCGCCATTCTGGCGATGGTCAAAATCCTGTGGTTGCCATTTCAAACTTCACTTCCGTTGTGCGCGAAAATTATTGCTTACCCTTGCCAAAACAAGGAACTTGGTGTGAAGTCTTTAACAGCGATGCTGAAACGTATTGGGGAACAGGAAAAGGAAATCAGGGCAAAATTGAGGGGCTAAACCAGCCTTCGCACGGAAAACCGGCATCTGCTTTGATAACCTTACCACCCTTGGCCACAGTAATATTCAGATTCGAAAAACAATAAACGTTCGGGGAGGTTGTCATGAGTGAACAAAAAAAAGCAGGGCCTTTGGCCAGAGACACGATGGCTTATGTTTTGGCCGGTGGCCGTGGCAGCCGCCTGATGGAATTAACCGACCGACGCGCCAAACCCGCTGTGCCATTTGGCGGCAAATCGCGCATTATTGACTTTGCCCTTTCGAACGCCATGAACTCCGGTATTCGCCGGATTAGTGTTGCCACGCAATATAAGGCCCATAGCTTAATCCGCCATCTTACCCGCGGTTGGAACTTTTTTCGCACAGAACGCAATGAAAGTTTTGATATTCTTCCGGCAAGCCAACGCGTTTCTGAGGATCAATGGTATGCTGGAACAGCCGATGCGGTTTACCAAAATTTGGATATTATCGAAACTTACAATGTAAAATTTATCGTCATCCTTGCTGGCGACCATATTTACAAACAAGACTATGAACCAATGTTGCAACAGCATGTGGATTCTGGCGCAGATGTCACCATTGGTGTGCTGGAAGTTCCGCGCATGGAAGCCACGGGGTTCGGCGTACTTGCGGTTGATGAACATGATGTCATCACGGCCTTTGTTGAAAAGCCAAAAGACCCACCAGCAATTCCGGGTGACCCTAATGTGGCTTTGGCTTCCATGGGCATCTATGTTTTTGAAACAAAATTCTTGGCCGGCTTGTTGCGCCGTGATGCTGCTGATCCCAATTCATCGCGCGACTTTGGCAAAGATATTATCCCTTACGTGGTTAAAAGCGGCAAAGCTGTGGCGCATCGTTTTTCGAAATCATGCGTTCGCTCGCCATTGGAAAAGCAAGCCTATTGGCGCGATGCTGGAACGATTGATGCTTATTGGGAAGCCAATATTGATTTAACCGATACCCTGCCCTCACTTGATTTGTATGATCGCGATTGGCCCATTTGGACATATGGCGAAGTTACCCCGCCTGCAAAATTTGTGCATGACCTTGAAGGTCGCCGCGGCAGTGCTATTGCTTCATTGGTTTCTGGTGGCTGCATTGTTTCAGGTGCGTCGATTAAACGGGCCTTGCTGTTCACCAATGTTCGCGTGAATTCGTTTTCAAACTTAGAAGATGCTGTGGTTTTGCCAAATGTTGAAATTGGCCGCAACGCCAGCCTGACAAAGGTTATTATCGATTCAAGCGTGCAAATTCCTGAAGGCTTGATTGTTGGCCAAGATCCAGTTCTTGACGCTAAACGCTTCCGCCGCAGTGAGAAAGGCATTTGCCTGATTACGCAACCCATGATCGATCGCTTGGTTTGATGCAGGTTCTTTCGGTTACATCTGAACTGTATCCGCTAATTAAAACCGGCGGCTTGGCAGATGTGACAGGGGCTCTGCCAGAAGCACTTAAGCCACACGGCATCACCATGAAAACATTGGTACCCGGCTATCCGGCGGTGATGAAGGTTTTAGAAAACGCTGAAACGATTAAAACCTTTGCCAACCTTTTTGGCGGCGACGCAAAACTATTAAGCGGCAAGGCCAAAGGACTAGATGTGTTTGTTTTGGATGCGCCGCATCTTTATAACCGCGTGGGCAATCCATATTTGGGCGGTGATGGCAAAGATTGGCCAGATAACCCCCAACGTTTTGCCGCCCTTTCGCAAGTGGCGGCAATGTTGGCGCGTGGCGAATGCGGATCATATAAAGCTGACGTATTACACGCTCATGATTGGCAAGCAGCATTGGCACCAGTGTATTTGCATTATTCTGGTGGCCCGAAAACGATAATCACTGTTCACAATATCGCCTTCCAAGGTCAATTTTCACCTGCGATATTTTCACAGCTTGGCTTGCCACCGCAAGCCTTCAACGTGAACGCATTAGAGTTTTATGGCAATGTAGGGTTTCTCAAAGGCGGCTTGGCCTTGGCTAATGCCATCACCACCGTTTCGCCAACCTACGCGCAAGAAATTTGCACAAGTGAATATGGCATGGGGCTTGAAGGTTTGCTTCGGGCGCGCCGCAGCGTTCTACATGGTTTTGTGAATGGGATAGATGCCGAAGTATGGAACCCGCAAACCGATCGAGCATTACACACCAACTATAATTTTAAAACCTTGGCGGCTCGTGTCGCCAACAAACGTGCCATTGAACAACGGTTCAAACTCGAGGCCGGTGATGGTATTATTCATGGCGTTGTCAGTCGTTTAACATGGCAAAAAGGTATGGATATTTTTGCAGGCCTTCTCGATTGGTTGGTGGGCTCAGGTGCCAGGCTGGCCCTTATTGGCACGGGCGAGTCTGCGATTGAACAAGCCATTATGGCCGCCGCTTGGCGACACCCCGGCCGCATTGGCGTTGTTGCATCCTATGACGAAAACTTGTCGCACTTGGTGCAGGGTGGTTGTGACACAATGCTTGTGCCATCGCGCTTTGAGCCATGTGGATTAACTCAACTTTATGGCCTGCGTTATGGGTGCGTGCCCGTTGTTGCGCGCACGGGCGGATTAGCTGATACAATTATCGATGCGAATGACGCGGGCTTAAGTGCGGGTGTGGCAACAGGTTTGCAATTTAGCCCGGTAGACCAACCAAGTTTGCAAAATGTCTTAACAAGGGCGGCAAAGCTTTTCGAAAATAAGCCCCAATGGCAAAACATGCAGCAGCGCGGCATGGCCAGCGACGTGTCGTGGGATCATTCAGCAAAAGCCTATGCAGAACTTTATAAAACGGTGTGACAATGACTGAAACAATTTCAACTAAACCCTTTGAAGGCCAACGCCCCGGCACATCCGGCTTGCGCAAAAAAGTGACTGTGTTTCAACAGCCTCACTATGTCGAAAACTTCATCCAATCCATTTTCAATTCACTCGAAGGTTTTGCTGGCAAAACCCTGGTGATCGGCGGAGATGGTCGCTTTTACAACAAAGACGTTGTCCAAATTGCGCTGCGCATGGCCGCCGCAAACGGCTTTGGCCGCGTTATTGTGGGCCAGAATGGATTGCTTTCCACACCCGCTGCATCACACCTTATTCGCAAGAACCAAGCCTTTGGCGGCATCATTCTTTCGGCCAGCCACAACCCAGGCGGCCCCGATGGCGACTTTGGCATAAAATATAACGCCAGCAACGGCGGGCCAGCACCTGAAAAATTAACTGAGGCTATGTTTGGCCACACACAAACAATTTCAACTTACAAAACACTGCGACATGCCGACATAGATCTCGATAAAATTGGCAAGCACTCGTTGGCAACGATGCAAGTTGAAGTGGTGGATTCAGTTTCTGATTATGCCGCTTTGATGCAAACCTTGTTTGATTTTGATTTAATCCGCGCACGAATTAAATCAGGGTTGACCATGAAATTTGATGGTATGAGTGCTATTACCGGGCCCTATGGAAAACGCATACTTGAAGATACATTGGGGTTTGCCCAAGGCACGGTAATAAACGGCACCCCCCTGCCCGATTTTGGGGGCCACCATCCAGACCCTAATTTGGTTCACGCCAAGGAACTTTGCGATAGTGTGCTTTCAGGTAATGGCCCAGATTTTGGTGCGGCTTCTGACGGCGATGGCGATCGCAACTTAATCGTGGGCAAGGGCATTTACGTCACACCATCCGACAGTTTGGCCATCATCGCGGCCAATATGCATTTGGCGCCCGGCTACAAAGGCGGAATTACTGGCATTGCGCGTTCCATGCCCACAAGTGGCGCTGCTGATCGGGTTGCCCAAAAAATGGGGTTGAAGTGTTATGAAACACCAACGGGTTGGAAATTCTTTGGCAATTTGCTGGATGCCGACAAGGCCACAGTCTGTGGTGAAGAAAGTTTCGGCACCGGATCAAACCACGTGCGAGAAAAGGATGGCTTATGGGCTGTTTTAATGTGGCTCAATATTTTGGCCGCTCGCAAACAATCCGTTGCCGATATTGTTCATGAACATTGGGCTGAATATGGCCGCAACTATTATACCCGTCATGACTATGAAGAAGTCGATTTGGCGGCCGCAACCAATTTGATGAATGCAATGCGTAACCAACTTTCAACCCTTGTGGGGCAGAACACGATCGTTTTGGCTGATGACTTTGCCTATGACGACCCCATAGACGGATCGCGCACCACCGGGCAAGGCATTCGCCTGATAATGGCCAATGGCTCGCGGATAATCTATCGTCTCTCAGGAACCGGAACCGCAGGCGCCACGTTGCGGGTATATATAGAAAAATATGAAGCCGACGCTTCTCAACACAAACAAGAAACTCAAACGGCTTTGGCCGAATTGATTTCACTTTCGCGCAATCTAGCGCAGATTGAAAAATTCACGGGCCGCAGTGCGCCCACGGTAATCACCTAAGCAGCCATGTCTAAACAATTGGGTCAACCTTCACCGTTGGGCGTGACGTTGCGCAATGGTGGCGCGAACGTTGCCGTATTTTCGAAATACGCGACAAAGATTTTTCTTTGTATTTTTGAAAGTGAAAAAGAAACCCGTCGGGTCGAATTGGATCAACGCCAAGGAGATATTCACTTTGCCTGGGTTGATAACATTGTTGCCGGAACGCGCTACGCGTTGCGCGCAGATGGGCCGTGGGACCCAGCCATGGGGCACCGCTTTGATGTTTCCAAGCTGCTTATCGACCCCCTCGCCACCACACTCGATAGCCCATATATCTATCATGATAGCCTAAGTGCGCGCGGGCTGGATACCCAAGTGCATGTGCCCAAATGTATGATTGAAAGCGATCGGCCGAATGTTGCGAGGCCGCCCTATCGCAAGCCCAACTTTATCTACGAACTGCATGTAAAAGCATTTAGTAAATTGCACCCACAAGTGCCCGAAAAAAAGCGCGGCACAATTTCGGCATTGCACGAGCCAGCAATTATCGAACACCTTAAAACGCTGGGTGTTGATACAATTGAATTGATGCCCATAACCGCTTGGATTGATGAACGACATTTGCAGCCCCACGGTCTCAGCAATGCTTGGGGTTATAATCCTGTGCAATTCGCGGCGTTGGAGCCAAAGCTTGAACCCAATGGTTTCAATGCATTACGCGAAACAGTTACAATTCTGCATCAACATGATTTTCGGGTGATTATGGATGTGGTTCTGAACCATTCCGGTGAGAGCGATCAATTCGGCCCCACACTTTGCTTCCGTGGCCTCGACAATTGCAGCTATTATGCCCACGCAAATGGTGAACTGATCAACGACACTGGGTGCGGCAACACGTTGGCGCTCAATAATCCAAACGTGGTCGAAATGGTCATCGCGTCATTACGCCATTGGGTTTTAAAAGCTGGTATTGATGGTTTTCGATTTGACCTTGCAAGCGTTATGGGCCGCCTGCCCGATGGCTTTCATGCCGATGCTCCATTGCTTAGAGCCATTGAAACTGACGACGTTCTTTCAACCTGCATCATGATTGCAGAGCCCTGGGACATTGGGCCCGGCGGCTATCAACTTGGAAACTTTCCAGCGCGTTGGCAAGAATGGAACGATAAGTTTCGTGACGACGCAAGGCGCTTCTGGCGCGGCGACCAATTTTCCGCCAACAATTTGGCAACGCGCCTTGCCGGATCTGCAGACGTTTTTTCAAAGCCTTCACGCGGCATAAATTTTATATCGGCTCATGATGGTTTTACATTGAAAGACCTGACGCTTTATTCCGAAAAGCACAATTTGGCCAATGGTGAAGATAATCGTGATGGTAAAAATGGTGAAGTCACCTTTTTAGGCGGCAATGTCAAAGCTCTGCTGGCCACGCTATTTCTATCACGCGGAACGCCAATGTTAACTGCCGGAGATGAATTTGGCCGCAGCCAAAACGGTAACAACAACGCCTATGCCCAAGACAACAATATCACGTGGCTTGATTGGAAAAATAAAGGTCATGATCTTATAACCCATATCAGCAAGCTTTTTGCCTTGCGCCAAAGCCTTAATCTTTTTCAAGGTGATCACATTCTAAGTGGTAAAGAAAAGTCTGGCTTTGTCGAAGCCAGCTGGTTCGACGAAAATGGTGAGCCTATAAAATGGTCTAATCCAAACCAACGGTATTTAGGCTTGTTATTTCTAAGCAATGATAAACGCATGGTTGTTGCTGCAAACGGTTCAACCCAAAAGTATAAGTTGGCTTTGGCAACTCAAAAGGGCCATAAATGGAAACGTGTTTATTGCTCGTCACAAGAAGATGGTTGCCCGGCCCAATCAATCAGCGTGTTTGAAGAAGTCTCCAAATCCGCGCTGCGCTAACGCGCGACATTGAAAAATCTGTTTCTGGCGGCTATCAGCTGTTCTCCCATGGAACAGGACATTGCGATGACCAACACGATCAATTTTCACGAACTGGCCAAGCTCAACCCGGCTCAGCGCGAAAGCTTGCAGCGGCGCACGGAAACTGATCTTTCAATATTTGAGGCCAAAGCCAAACCCATTATTGAAGCGGTTCGTGTTGAAGGTGATGAAGCCTTGGCGCGTTTTGCCCGTGAATTTGATAAATCACCTGTTCATGCTGATCAAATTGCAGCAACAGAAGCCGATTTTGCGGCCGCAGAAAAAACAATAAATCCAGCCGTGCGTGAAGCCTTGGAATTTGCCGCCGGATCTATTCGCAAGTTTCACCAAGATCAAATGCCAGAGCAAATGTGGCTGCATGAAATCAGGCCCGGCGCTTTTGGCGGCGATCGTTCAACACCCATTCCATCAGTTGCGTGTTATGTTCCGCGCGGCAAAGGCGCTTTTCCGTCAGCGGCCTTGATGCTTAGCATTCCCGCACAAGTGGCAGGCGTGAAAGAGGTGTGCATCATCACCCCGCCCGGCCCCAATGGTCAAATTGATGATGCCACTTTGGTGGCGGCGCACATGGCGGGTGTAAGCAAGGTCTACAAAGCAGGCGGCGCGCAAGGTATTGCTGCGGTGGCCTTTGGCACCCAAACCATTTCCAAAGCAAGCAAAGTTGTGGGGCCAGGAAGCCCTTGGGTGGGTGCTGCAAAGCGGTTGCTGTCTCATCTAATAGATACCGGCACACCAGCAGGTCCCAGCGAAGTGATTATCTTGGCCGATGACAGTGTAAGCGGAAAACTTGCAGGCCTTGATCTTTTGGTCGAGGCTGAACACGGCCCGGATAGTTCGGCATATCTTGTAACCTGGAGCAAGAGAGTGGCTGAAGAAGCAATGGCCGCAATCCCTGAATATTGGAAACAGATGGGCGCATTGCGCGTTGGCTATTCCAGCACAGTTCTATCAGGCCCGATGGGTGGCATCGTGCTGGCGCGAGATGAGGCTGACGCTCTTGCCTTTTGTAACGAATATGCCGCAGAACATCTTGAGGTGTTGTCCAAAGAACCCTTCCAATATTTGGGCAGGCTGGAACATGCGGGTGAAATTCTTTTGGGCGAACATACGCCCACAACTTTGGGCAACTATGTGATCGGGCCAAATCATTGCTTGCCTACAAGCGGTTGGGCCAAAACTTCGTCGGCAGTTTCAGTGTTTGACTTTCTCAAACGAACGTCCATCGCTTATGTCACCAGCAAAGGTTACCCTGAACTTGCTAAGCACGCCCATGTTTTGGCAAGCTATGAGGGCTTTGATGGCCATGCCAATGCGGTATCAAAATTGCGCGATGCCCTGCTGCAAGACCAAAGCTAAGGCGGCTAAACTAGGGCATACATTTGGCCGAAAAATGCGCCGTTGATTTAACAAAGCAACTGCAAAGTTTCAACACCTAATGCTTCGTCAAGAACTCTTCGCGCCGGCCACCGATTGGTGGTTTGCGTTGAGATCCTTCGCCAATTTCAGATGCTCTTGCCAAGCCTTGATGTTTTCGAGTGTCAGTTGCCCATTAAGATCTGCATAAAGTTTCGAAATTTGGGCTTCTTGCACGGGCCTGCCAAAATGATAACCTTGAAGCTCATGACACCCAGAATCTGTAGCAAATTTGTATTGAGCGTCAGTCTCAACACCTTCTGCTAAAACCGGAACACTCAGCGCTGCACCTAATCCCACGACAGCCTTAAAAATTGCGTCTGAACGTTTGTTCGAACCAGTGAGTTGGATAAACGAACCGTCGAACTTAATGCGATCAAACGGGAAAGAATTAAGCAACGATAGCGAGGAATAGCCAATGCCAAAATCGTCCATGGCAATGGAAATTCCGAGCGCCTTGATTTGTCGTAAATTGTGAAGTGCGCGATTCAAATCAAGGATCAGCGCGGTTTCTGTAATTTCCAATTCCAAGCGCTTGGGTGAAATACCAAAATCCACCAATGCGGCGCGAATATCAGAGACGATCGTTGGCTGGCAGATTGCCCTTGCTGATACATTCACCGCCATACGCGGCAGCCACTCAAAGGCCGACAGATGCATACAGCTGCGTCGCAACACCCACCGGTCAATTTCAATGATGAGTCCGTTTTCTTCGGCAATGGGGATGAATTCCGCCGCTGAAACCGGGCCGCGTGTTGGGCTATGCCAGCGCAACAATGCCTCGAAGCCTGCCAACTGTCCATTGGCACTAA
>JAYUHQ010000273.1:0-3741 GCA_043766895.1 Aestuariivirga sp. | reverse complement strand
CATGGCGTGATTATCCGGCGCGTGGATGCTTATGGGTTGCCTTCTGCTTTGCGTGTTTCAGTGGGCACAGAAGAGGCCAACATGGCGTTTGTTGCCACTCTTGCGAATTTTCTGAAATGACTGTGATGTTTAATCGCGTCGCCATTCTGGGCCTTGGGCTAATCGGCTCATCGCTTTGCCATGGCATGAAAGAAAAGGGCTTGGCTAAGACCATCGTTGGCCATGCCAAAAGTGCTGAGACACGAAAAATCGCCCTTGAGATTGGTCTAGTTTCGCAGACCTATGAAAACGCAGCAGATGCCGCCAAAGATGCTGATCTGGTCATTCTTTGTGTGCCCGTGGGTGCATGTGGAAAACTTGCACAAGACATTGGGTCGGTTCTAAAAGCGGGCGCCATTGTTACCGATGTGGGCTCCGTCAAAGGGGCCATCATCCGTGACTGCGGACCACATATTCCGCAAGGTGTTCATTTCATTCCGGGCCACCCCATTGCTGGCACAGAACAATCGGGCCCACGATCTGGCTTTGCCAGCTTGTTTCATGGGCGGTGGTGCATTTTAACACCACCCGAAAATGCCAACCCAGAAGCTGTGGAAAAACTCACCCAGTTTTGGCAGGCCTTGGGTTCGAATGTTGATGTGATGACGGCCGATCACCACGATCTGGTTTTAGCCATCACCAGTCATTTGCCGCATCTGATTGCTTATAACACCGTGGCGACGGCAGCTGATCTTGAAACAGTGACGGATTCGGAAGTGATTAAATATTCGGCTTCTGGCTTTCGTGATTTTACCCGCATTGCGGCGTCAGACCCCACCATGTGGCGGGATGTGTTTCTCAACAACAAAGACGCTGTTCTGGAAATGCTTGGCCGCTTTACAGAAGAGCTTGCTGTGCTTCAGCGTGCCGTGCGTTGGGGTGATGGTGAAACCTTGTTCAATCTTTTCACAAGGGCGCGAGAAGCGCGGCGCAACATTATCGCAGCGGGGCAAGACACGGCAGCGCCGGACTTTGGCCGTGGGCCTAAACAGAGTTGATGGAGCGCCAAGTTCGCCACATTTTTGCCTATGGCTCTTTGATGTGGCGGCCAGATTTTGAATTTGTTTCAGCAAGGCCCGCCAAACTTGACGGTTATCATCGGCGCTTGAGTGTTTTGTCGCATCACTATCGCGGCACACCAGAAAAGCCAGGCTTGGTGTTGGGGCTTGATCATGGCGGCAGTTGCTCTGGTTTGGTTTATGAAATTGCCGATGATGCTTGGGATGAAGTAAGCGCCAAAGTCCGCGCCCGCGAAATGCTGGGCGATGTTTATGATGAGATGGTGAAAGAGTTTTCTGTTCTTGCGACAGGCGAGAAAATTCACGCCATCACCTACATTGTAAACCACCAAAGCACACAATATCTGCCGCCGCAGAAAACTGAAACCCTGCTACCCTATATCAACCAAGGCCATGGGCAATTCGGATCGTGTCGCGATTATGTGAGCAACACGATCCGCCATTTGCGGGAACTAGGGATTTATGATGAAGGGCTAGAGGCGCTGGCGGGGTTTGTGTTGTGAGGAGATGCGACCCCATCAGGCGTTTAAGCGGCGCAACCAGCGATGTTTGCAAGAAATCGCTATAGAGAGAAGGTAAGTTCCATAAAACTCAACTTGGATACTTTCTGAACATCAACGATTGGCCAACATTTCAGTTGCAACATCAAAAATTCCCTTCGCCACTGCTGTGAGTGCGCTATCTTCATCGCTCCAAGAAGTCACGGCTTTGCCTTCGGGCGGAAGCACCTGAAGTGTTTGCAGCCTAGATTGTTTCCATAGACAATCTCGTATTATAATTGGAATGACTCTCGCCAACTTTTTTGCTTGTCGGTCGAATGCCGTGTCTAGTTCAACTTCGTAACAGTAGTTAGAATTGATAAAGTCCGCACTAACTAAGAGCAAAAAAATATCCGCGGATTTCATTTTATCAGAAATCTTCTTATCCCAACTATCACCTGCCGTGATTTCTTGATCAATCCAAGTCTCTGTCAATTTCAGTCTTTTCAAAAGGCTCAAGTGCTTTTGCAAAGCTATTAAATGTTTTTTATCTGCATGTGAATATGAAACAAAAACATTTAGTGGCTTTTGATTTTGATCTCTGGCCAGTGCTAGCTTGCCTCCCGGCCCTCCGAAGCTTTGAATAATTTCGTTTGTTTTTATAAGCTCTACTCGAACGCGAGCATACTTTTCATCTTCCCAACCAAGTTTTTCTTTTAATTCTTGACTTGATGCAAACCCAGTCTCTGCATTTGTTAAACTCTTAAGGCCGTCAAGAAATAGCTCTGTGCTGTTCCTCCTTTTGAGAATGATTTTTTTCTTATTAATTGTCTTTTTAGCTTTCTTGGCCACTTTCATTTCACCTAATTTGCTGTTCTTGCAAACATCGATAGCTGTTTCTTTAGTTTTTACAAACTATTGAAATTTGACTCCCGCCGCCTTTTCACCTATGTCGGCAAAATCCAAGACGCATTTTTATCGTCTCGAGGCTTTGTTACACATGGGGTTTTCATTCCCGGGAGGTGATAAATCCAACATTCGGCAGCGAGTTTCGCTTCCGGGTGTCGTTTCGTTTTGTGCGGTCTTTGACAGAGGACAAGAATGTTTGAAACTTTAAGCGATCGGCTGTCTGGCATATTCGATAAGCTCACGGGGCGTGGGGCTTTGTCGGAGGCTGATGTTGACGTCGCCATGCGCGAAGTGCGCAGGGCTTTGCTTGAAGCAGACGTTGCCCTTGAAGTTGTTAAAACCTTCACCGAAAAAGTGCGCGCCCGCGCCGTTGGCGCTGAAGTTGTAAAATCCATCCGGCCCGGCCAGATGGTGATCAAGATTGTGCATGACACACTGGTGGAAACGCTGGGGTCTGATCAATCGGCGTTGAATTTGCGGGCATCCCCACCTGTGGCGATTTTGATGGTGGGCCTGCAAGGCTCTGGCAAAACCACAACCACGGCGAAAATTGCCAAGCGGCTTTCTGAGCGTGAAAAACGCAAAGTGTTGATGGCTTCGCTGGATACACGCCGCCCTGCTGCGCAAGAACAATTGGAAATTTTGGGCCAACAGGTGAAAGTGGCAACGCTTCCCATTGTTAAGGGTGAAAGCCCCATCCAAATTGCCAAGCGGGCGATGAGCGAAGCCCGCAAAGGCGCTTATGATGTGGTGATGTTAGATACAGCTGGCCGCCTTCACATTGATGAAGAGTTGCTCGCTGAAGCCGCTGCTGTTCGTGATATCTGCAAGCCCAAAGAAACTCTGTTGGTGGCTGACGCTTTAACGGGCCAAGATGCTGTGAACCTTGCGCGTTCCTTTGACGAGAAAATCGGCATTACCGGCATTGTGTTAACCCGTATCGACGGCGATGGCCGCGGCGGTGCCGCACTTTCAATGCGTGCGGTTACAGGCAAACCGATCAAGCTTTTGGGCACAGGCGAAAAGCTGGATGGCTTAGAAGATTTTCACCCAGACCGCATCGCTGGCCGCATTTTGGGCATGGGCGACGTAGTGTCTCTCGTTGAACAAGCCGCGCAAAATATTGACCACGAGAAGGCCAAAAAAATTGCTGAGAGGATGCGCAAAGGTGCATTTGATTTGAACGATCTGGCTGATCAGTTGAAACAAATTCAAAGCATGGGCGGCATGGGCGGTGTTATGGGCATGTTGCCCGGCATGGGCAAAGTGAAAAAGCAACTCGAAGGCGTTGATCT
>JAYUHQ010000272.1:0-1316 GCA_043766895.1 Aestuariivirga sp. | reverse complement strand
ATGAGCGCATCTCATACAACTCGTGCCGCAACCGGCATTGCCCCAAGTGTCAGGGTACTAACCGAGAGCGTTGGATATTGGAGCGTCAGAAAGACTTGTTGCCTGTGCCTTACTTCCATGTGGTGTTCACCTTACCCGAACAGTTGAATGCCCTGTGCCTGGCACGTCCCGAGCAGCTCTATAATATATTGTTTCAGGCCAGCCGGCAAACGGTGATGCAACTGGGTGATGATGATAAACACCTGGGGGCTAGAATGGGGATGATCAGTGTGCTGCACACGTGGGGGCAACAACTGTGGTTACATCCTCATGTGCATTGCATCATCCCCGGTGGTGGGATCACCAAGGCCGGATACTGGAGGTTCACGGCCAGCCAGGGAAAGTTTCTCTTTCCCATTAAAATGATGAGTACAGTATTCAGGGGAAAGTTTATGGAAATGCTCAGGGCTTTTTGTGGCAAGGAAAATATCCCGATCACCAAAGGCTTCATCAACGGTCTCTACAAAAACAATTGGGTTGTGTATGCCAAGCAACCCTTCGCAGGGCCCAAGCAGGTGATTGAATATCTGGGGCGGTATACACACCGCATCGCCATCTCTAACCACCGCATTAAATCCATCGGGGATGGGAAAGTGAGCTTCTCATACAAAGACTACCGACAGGGCGGAGCACACAAAATCATGACCCTTGATGGTTGTGAGTTTCTAAGACGGTTCTGTTTGCATATCCTCCCTCCGGGGTTTATGAAGATCCGTCATTACGGAATGCTGGCCAACAGGTCTAAGCACAAACTAAAGATGCAGCAGCTGAAGATGGGCATCTCCATCATACCAAAAGTAAAAATGGATTGGAAGCAAGTGGCCCGTGAAGCGATGGGCTTTGATGCCGATGCCTGTCCGTGTTGCCAGACCGGACGCATGCGCACCATCTACTGCTTTGGTGCCAACGCACCACCAACCATTGCTCTTACTCACCAACAAGTTGCTTAAACATAAAACCGCTACCCCAAAAAATGACGGGAACGCTGACCTCTTGCTCAACAAATAAAAATCCGCCTGAAATGATGATGATTTTTTACGCCATGCATAAACGATGCTTTCATGCCCGTGGTTTTCTCTTTGAAAAATGCTTAGCGCGCTTCAAAATGAGTCAATCATTCCGTTGCCAATCCACACTCGTTTCAATTAAAATTGCATAGCGGGAAACTACCAAAGCCTCCGTTCAACTAAGGCTTACAGCGAACCCCAGCCATGAAAGCCAAGCTCTTCGTAGTGTGAATTGCTATGTGGCTGTGCTTCGTTTAAGCCTTATATGTT
>JAYUHQ010000271.1:0-9935 GCA_043766895.1 Aestuariivirga sp. | reverse complement strand
CGACGCTCTCCGCCAGAGAGCGCCACAGACGGCGAATGCCGGATATGGGCGATTGAGAACTCATCATACAACTCACGCAACTTACTGTTTCTTTTGGTGTTATCACTTTCGTGAAGCTCTAACACCGCATTCAAGTTTTCTTCCACCGTAAGCCCACGAAACACCGAGCTTTCTTGTGGAAGATAGCCAATTCCCAAACGCGCCCGTTGATACATGGGCAGGCCGGTTATATCGGATCCGTCGAGGCTGATTGTTCCACTGTCTGCCGCAATAAGCCCCGTAATCATCGAAAACAGAGTTGTCTTGCCAGCACCATTGGGCCCAAGCAGGCCTACGGCTTCACCACGCCGAACCACAAGAGAAACATCTCTCACCACAGGCCTTTGCTTATAGCTTTTATAAAGCGACAAAGCGACAAGTCCCTCAGAGATCACCGTTTCCTCTTGCCTTTGGGGTGCGTGGCCGAGGCCGCGCGGCGCCATGGGGGCAGGGTGGAAAAAACGATCTTGGTTCAACGGTGCCATTCAAGTCTCATTTGATTAAAATTCGATGAAATCTATAAGCCATTCGGCAGATGATTTCATTCGCTTAAAAAAAGTCACCCCGACTTTTGATCGGGATGACGCATTCGAATAAATTTATGTGGGTTAAATCTTCCCCTGTTTGCTACCTGCGATCGCCGAACAAACGCAACAAACTGAGGAAAAGGTTGATGAAGTCGAGATAAAGCGACAACGCTCCGCTGATGGCTTTGCGGCCAATGGCCACGGAATCATCACCTTCATAATAGTTATTTTTAATTTGCTGCGAGTCATAGGCGGTAAGCCCGGTGAACAGCAACACGCTGATGATCGACAAAGCGAAGGTCATGGCAGGTGAATGGAAGAAAATATTGACTAGCGAAGCGATGATTAACCCCATCAAGCCCATAAACAAGAACGAGCCAAAGCCTGTTAAATCTCGCTTGGTGGTATAGCCATAAAGGCTGAGCGAACCAAAGGCTGCTGATGTGATTAAAAACACGCGGGCAATTGATGCACCAGTATAAACCAGCCCTAAGGTTGCAAGGCTCATGCCCACAAGGCCTGCATAAATCCAGAAGGTAAGTTGTGCAGCAGCAACACTCATCGTGTTAATGCGCCAAGATAGAAACATCACCATGCCCAAAGGTGCAAACACCAAAAGCCATTTTACTGGCCCTTGGAACACGGCTGCACCAAAGGCTGTAAGCCCACCATCAGCGCCTACGGCGGCATGAAAGGTGAAATAAGATGCCAAAGCGGTGATGACCAAACCCGCGGCCATATAGTTATAGACCTTCAGCATATAAGACCTTAGGCCTTGATCAACCGCTATGCCAGCTTGTGCTTTGCTTTGCGGGAATCCACGAATATCAGCCATTTATCACTCCTGTGAATGGTTTGAGTGGAATATGGGCGTGGGGGTAGAGATCGTCAAGGGTTGGCTGGCTTATAACGCATCCATCGCCTTGGCCAGTGTGATGTCTAAATCGCTCACCCCGCCGGTTGAATGGGTGGTCAGCGTTACTTCAACTTTGTTATAAACGTTAAACCATTCGGGGTGGTGGTCCATGCGTTCGGCTATCAGGGCCGCTTTGGTCATGAAGCCAAAGGCGTCGACAAAATTTTTAAATTTATAGGCCTTGAAAATGGCTGAACGATTTTCAACTTTGTGCCAACCGTTAAGGACTTTTAATTCCTGATCAAGATCCATCATGCGTAGGCTGCTCCATAAGCTTCTTCAACTGCATAAGGTCCACCGCCGCGCGATGGTTTGGATGAGAATAAAACAAAGCGTTCCACTTCAAACTTGCGTGAACGATAAAGCGCATGTGATTCAATAAAATGGCGAAGGGCGTGGGGATCTGCATC
Source organism: Aestuariivirga sp. (assembly GCA_043766895.1). Lineage (GTDB taxonomy): Bacteria > Pseudomonadota > Alphaproteobacteria > Rhizobiales > Aestuariivirgaceae > Aestuariivirga. The sequence continues at coordinate 8,043 of JAYUHQ010000271.1, read as the reverse complement.
GCGCAATCTGGCCAAGGTTACGTGGGGAATAAATTTACGCCCTTCCGGTGCCAAACCTACAGATTGACAGATACGCTCTTGGGCCATTTGCATACGGCGCAGTTCCGCATTTTCTTCCACATGGGCGATAATCGCATGAGGCTTATTGCCGCCAAACACATCAATGGCTTTGAGTGAAATGGTAAGGGGTGGAAGATCAATCTCGGCCAAGGCTTGGGCCACATCGCGGCCCATGTCTTCGTGAATATCGCCGATAAAGCGCAGCGTGATGTGAAAACTTTCGCGGCTGATCCAGCGCGCACCCGCCACGCCGCCTTGCATAAAGTTTAAATCCAATGAAACGTCAGAGGGAAGTTCTAACCCGGTAAACAGCCGCATCATGGTTGAAGCCCTCCGTTTCGAATCGCTACTTTATATGAGTGGCCAATTATGGCAACTTGGTAACAAGTGCCTTTACCATGGGAACCAGTTTGGGCACGATAACGGCAACGCCTTTGTCGTTGGGGTGGATACCATCTGGCTGGTTCAAATCAGGCTGGGCTGCAACGCCATCCAGATAAAATGGATAAAATGCGGCCTGATAATCTGCTGCAAGCTTTGGGTAGATTGCATCGAACTTCGCTTGATAATCTGCCCCCAAATTGGGTGGCGCTTTCATGCCCAAAATCAAAACCGGCAGGTTTTTAGCCTTGGCCTTGTCCATCACTTGGCGCAGTGCTTGATTGAGCTGTTCTGGCGGCAAGCCGCGCAAAGCATCATTGGCACCCAGTTCCAACACAATGGCTTTAACATCATCAGTTAATGCCCAATCCAGCCGGGCGGCCCCTTGGGCCGCAGTGTCACCTGAAACGCCGCCATTGATGATCGTCACATCAAGACCAGCTTTGTTCAATGCCTGTTGCAAAATATCGGGCATGGCGTGGCCCGGTTCCAAACCATAGCCTGCGGTTAAACTATCACCCAAAGCCAAAATTGTGATCGGCTTGGCGTTGGCTGACGTAAACCCAGCCAGAACCGAAAAAAGAAACATGAAAATCAATCGCATGATGCCTATATCAACATTCTTAACGTTCAAAACAAGATGGTTCTGATGACACCTGCACTTACATTTGATGATGTTTACCTTTCGCTGAATTCTCATGCAGGGCCAGTTGATATTCTAAAAGGCGTTAGCTTTGTCGCCAAGGCTGGCCAAGCCATTGGCATTATCGGGCCATCGGGGTCTGGCAAAACATCATTGTTGATGGTGGCATCGGGCCTTGAGGCTCCAACCAAAGGCCGTGTTGTGGCGGCGGGCCTTGATCTTGGCGGCAAGTCTGAGGCCGAACTTGCAAAATTCAGGCGCGACAACATTGGCATTATTTTTCAATCTTTCCATTTGATCCCCACCATGACAGCGTTGGAAAATGTGTCGGTGCCTTTGGAATTCAAGGGTGCGCCAGATGCCACCGCGCGGGCCGCCGCAGGTTTGAAACGCGTTGGGCTTGGCCACCGGCTGGAACATTATCCAAGCCAGCTTTCGGGTGGCGAGCAGCAGCGCGTGGCCATTGCCAGGGCTATGACGGCGGGGGCAAAAATATTATTGGCGGATGAGCCCACGGGAAATCTTGATCAAGACACGGGCTCTAGCATTATTGATTTGTTGTTTGAACTGAAAAACAAAGATCAAGCAACCTTGCTTTTGGTAACCCATGACAGGGCTTTGGCCAAACGTTGTGACCGCATTATCGAAGTGCGCGATGGCAAAATCTCCGAAAGCAAATCCAAGTGATGCTGTGGTTTAAAATGGCATGGCGCAATTTGCGTTCAGGCTTTCGCGGCTTTTGGATTTTGCTCTCCTGCTTAACTTTGGGCGTTGCTGCCATTGCCATGATTGGCTCTCTGGCTTCGGCAGTTTCACATGGGCTGCAAGAGCAAGGCCAAGTGTTGCTGGGCGGAGATTTGGAATTTGCATTGGTGCAGCGCGAGGCAACCCCGGCTGAATTAAACTATCTGAATGCACTTGGGCAAGTGAGCCACACAGCCACGATGCGGGCCATGGCCCAAAGTGAAGGCGCTTCAACCTTGGTTGAACTGAAAGCCACCGATGAGGCTTATCCGCTCTATGGCAAGATGAACATAGAGCGCCAAACCGGTTTGTTTTTATTGTCTGCCGATGGATCCTATGGCGTTGATGTGGACGCAGAACTTCTCGCAAGGTTGCATCTGAAGTTGGGTGATCATATCAAATTGGGCACAGGCATGTTCACCATCAAGGGCGTGATTGAAACCGAACCTGATCGCATTTCTGATGGCATTATTTTTGGCCCGCGGCTTTTGCTTTCTCATGACGCGATGAAAGCCACGGGGCTTATCCAACCCGGATCGCTGATCACGTGGCATTACCGGGTGAAACTTGCGGGCGATTCCAGTTTGACTTCAGCCAAAAAAATTGAAGACGCAGCGAAGATAAAATTTCCCGATGCGGGCTGGCGCATTCGCACCACCGATAAGGCCGCACAAGGTACGGATGAATTTGTCAGCCGACTGTCTTATTTCATGACATTGGTATCAATCTCGGCCTTGGTGATTGGGGGGGCTGGCATTGCCAATGCGGTGCAGGCCTTCATCAATCGGCGCCGCGAAAGCATTGCCATTTTGAAATGCTTAGGGGTGCAGAACAAAGATGTGATGGCCATTTCATTGATCGAGATTCTCTTGGTCAGCGTGGTGGGCATTGCTTTGGCTTTGGTGTTGGGCGCATTCACACCCATTGTGGTAAAAAGCCTGTTTGGCACAATTCTGCCTTTGCCGCTTTCAACCACGTTTGATGCAAAGCCATTGGTGTTTGCGGCTGTTTTAGGCTTGTTGATTACAACGGCATTTTCGCTGTGGCCCTTGGCGCGCATTGCTGAGATTAAGGGCGCTGCACTTTTTCGAGCGCAAAGTTTTGAGCAGGGTGGCTGGCCTTCGCGCGGCATTATGGCTGTAAGTTTCATTCTGCTGGCCTTGGCTGCGGCGCTGACGATCTTCAGCTTTGACGATATGAAAGTGACAGCGTCTTTTCTGGGCGGTTTGGCTTTAAGTTTTGTGGTGTTGCTGGTTTTGTCTTGGGCCATTGTGAAGGCTGCAACCTTGTTGCCAAAGCCCAAATCATTTTTGCTGCGCCAAGCGGTGCAAAGTCTTTACAGGCCGGGCTCTTCAGCAAAGTCAGTCATCATGGCATTGGGCTTGGGGCTTAGCCTGTTTGTTACCTTGGCTTTGACCGACCAAACCATTTCGCGAGAATTGCGTTCGGGCCTGCCGGATAAGGCGCCAGCGTTTTATTTTATTGATGTGCAAGGCGATCAACTGGACACATTCAAAGCTGTTCTGCAGGCCCAAGCGGGTGTGAGTGATATTTCAAATTCGCCCATGTTGCGCGGGCGCATCAGCAAAGTGAATGGTGTGGTTGCAGAAAAGGTTTCGGTGAAACCAGATGGCGCTTGGGTTTTAAAAGGTGATCGAGGTTTAACCTTCGCTGATGATATTCCCAAGGGTTCCACCTTGGTTGAAGGCACATGGTGGGCCAAAGATTATGCGGGGACGCCGTTGGTTTCGATGACACAAGATATTGCTGATGGATTGGACATGAAGCTTGGTGATAAAATCACCGTGAATGTTCTGGGCCGTGATGTAGAGGCCACATTGGCCAGCACGCGCAAGGTGAATTGGAAAGGCCTTGGCATAAATTTTGTGTTGGTGTTCAATCCGGCCGCATTGAAAGCGGCACCGCATAGCGAGATTGTCACCGCCGATATGAAATCGGGTGATGAGGGCCAAACCCTCAATGCCATTGCCTCGCAATTTCCATCGGTGACATCAGTGCGGGTTAAAGATGTTTTGAAGACGGTCAGCGATCTTTTGGGCAAAATGCTATCGGCAGTGCGGGGTGCCAATGCAATTTCTTTGCTGACAGGCGTTTTGGTTTTGGCAGGGGCTCTTGCTGCGGGCCTTTCGGCGCGCAGTTATGAGGCTGTGGTTTTAAAAACCTATGGGGCCACGCGCCAGCAATTGTTAATGTCATTCATCATTGAATATGGTCTGCTGGGGCTTGTGTCTGCTGGTTTTGGCAGGAGCCCTTGCTGCGGGCCTTTCCGCGCGCAGCTATGAGGCCGTGGTTTTGAAAACCTATGGGGCCACGCGCCAGCAATTGCTGATTTCGTTCATTATTGAATATGGCTTGCTGGGGCTTGTGTCAGCTGGCTTTGGCATTGTGGTGGGCGGCATTGCGTCTTGGTTTTTGGCCAAATATATTTTGGAAATGCCTTTTGTGTTTTCAGCGGCCACTGCAATTTTAACCGCGTTGATTGCCATGGTGATCACCATTGGTGCGGGGCTTTTGGTCACGGTGCATGCGCTATCGGTAAAGCCTTCCTTCTATCTGAGAAATGAGTAAAAGCGCTTCATGGTTGTTTTAAATCGAATTTACACACGAACGGGTGATGCTGGCGAAACTGCTTTGGGCACAGGCGAGCGCCTTTCCAAAGCCCATATTCGTATTGCGGCTTATGGCACGGTGGATGAAACCAATTCTTTTGTGGGCGTTGCGCGTTTGCATACACAAGACGCCGCCTTGGCCAAGCTTGATGCCATGTTGGCACGCATTCAAAATGAGTTGTTTGATTTGGGGGCTGATTTATGTGTGCCCGATCGTGGGCAAAAATTAGACTATGAACCTTTACGCATTTTGCCAAAGCAATTTGAACGCATTGAAACTGAGATTGATGAATTGAATGCTGAACTTGCTCCACTGCGTTCTTTTGTGTTGCCAGGTGGCCATGCGGCAGCAGCCCAGCTTCATGTGTGTCGCACAGTGTGCAGGCGGGCCGAACGCTTGGTGGTTGAGCTTAAAGCCCAAGGCGATGAACATGTGAGCGAGGGAGCCATTGCCTATATCAACCGGCTTTCAGATTTTTTCTTTGTGGCCAGCCGTTGGGTTAATTTTAAAATGGCCGGCGGTGATATTCTCTGGGTGCCAGGAAAAACCCGTTGACCTTTGATGCACTTCTCGCAGGTTTTGCACTGGGCGGCGGGTTGATCGTGGCCATCGGAGCGCAGAACGCATTTGTTATTCGCCAAGGCGTTCTGAACGCGCATGTGTTTTGGATTTGCTTGTTTTGCTCGGTCTCAGACGCCATTCTGATCTGGGGTGGAACCTTCGGCCTTTCGGGTTTACTGCTATGGATGCCCCAAGCTTTGGTGTTTATGCGCTGGGGCGGCGTTGCCTTTTTAACGTGGTATGGTGTGAAGGCTTTTCGTCGGGCGCTTCATCCTGATGCGATGCAAAATGAGGCGCGCAATGCGCCAACCCTGTGGGCGGCCGTGGCCTTGTGTGCAGCCTTCACATGGCTCAACCCCCATGTTTATCTCGATACTGTTGTGTTGGTGGGTTCCATTGCCAACAGCAGGCCACAAGGCCAGCAAGCAGCCTTTGCGCTTGGGGCTTCATTGGCGTCTTTTGTTTGGTTTTTTACCATTGGCTATGGCGCAAAAGTTTTGCGCGGGCCACTTTCACAGCCCCGAATTTGGCGCATGATTGATTTTGCAATTGCGGCTATCATGTTTGTCTTGGCCATAAAACTGGTTCTGGGAGGTTGATCTGTTCATTCCATTGCATGATGATACACCGCTGAAAGTTATTCGCTTTCAGTTTGTGACATTTGCAATCATCGCATTGAACATTGGCGTGTTTTTGTTCACCGGTGCTTTTACATCTGAGGCTTACCAATCGTCACTGGCAGATGGCTTTGGCCTGGTTCCTTATGAGTTTGTTCATGTGTTGCAGGGCCAAAAGCATATTGGCCCCATCCCCGAAGTGTTTGCGCTTCTTACATCAATGTTTCTGCACGGTGGCTGGCTGCATCTTTTGGGCAATATGATTTTCTTGTGGGTGTTTGCCGATAATGTGGAAGATGCTTTTGGCAATGTTGGCTTTATCTTTTTCTATCTGCTGTGTGGGCTGATTGGTGGGTTAACCCATGTTTATATGATGCAACATTCTGGCCAGCCGTTAATTGGCGCATCAGGTGCTGTGTCGGGGGTTCTGGCTTCATATCTGGTGTTATATCCGCGCGCGCGCGTGTGGATTTTACTCTTCATGCGCATTCCTGTGCCGCTGCCTGCGGTTTGGGTTTTGGGCGGGTGGTTTTTCTTGCAAGTCGTCAGTTTGGTGATTTCAGTGCCGGGCCAAGATGTTGCCTGGTGGGCCCATATTGGCGGCTTTTGCACGGGGCTGGTCTTAACGCTTTTGTTTCGCAATTGGCTGTTTAACGCCGCTGGTAGAATTGACTCCACTGCGCCGCGTGCCTAAACAGCGGCCAAGTTTAAGAGGTTTTCCATGAAAGTTATTGTCGCTGTTAAACGTGTGGTCGATTACAACGTAAAAATTCGCGTTAAAGCTGATGGCTCGGGTGTTGAACTGGCCAATGTTAAAATGTCGATGAACCCCTTTGATGAAATTGGGGTGGAAGAAGCCATTCGCCTGAAAGAAAAAGGTGTGGCCACTGAAATTGTGGTGGTGTCTATCGGGCCCGCACAATCGCAAGAAACCTTGCGCACAGCACTTGCCATGGGGGCAGACCGGGCCATTCTGGTCAAGCATGATGAATATGTGGAACCCTTAGGCGTTGCCAAAATATTAAAGGGTGTGGTTGAAGCCGAAAAACCAGATTTGGTCATTTTGGGCAAGCAAGCCATCGATGATGATTGCAACCAAACGGGCCAAATGCTTTCAGCACTGTTGGGCTGGGCCCAAGCCACCGCCTGTTCAAAATTAGAGATCGGTTCGGGCGAGGCAACAATTACCCGCGAAATTGATGGGGGCTTACAAACCCTCACCGTGAAAATGCCTTTGATCATCACCACAGATTTGCGTTTGAACCAACCGCGCTATGCCTCGCTTCCCAATATCATGAAGGCCAAGAAAAAGCCGTTGGATGAAAAAACACCAGCCGATTATGGCGCCGATGTGAAACCGCGTTTGAAGTTGATCAAAACCGAAGATCCACCAAAGCGTTTGGCTGGTGTGAAGGTGAAATCTGTGGCTGAGCTTGTGTCGAAACTTAAAGAAGCAGGAGCAATCTGATGGCTGTTCTTTTGATTGCTGAACACGATAATCATTCCGTGAAAGATGCAACCCACAAGGCCTTGACTGCCGCGGCCCAAATGGGCGGCGATGTGCATGTGTTGGTGGCGGGCCACAAGGCCGAAGCTGCGGCCAAACATGCGGCCAAATTGTCTGGCGTTGCCAAAGTGCTGCATGTCGAAAGCGCTGCTTTAGAGCGGCCGTTGGCTGAACCGATGGCGGCGGTGATTGTGGCTTTGGCTGGCGCTTATGATCACATTGTGGCTGCGGCCACCACTAATGGCAAAAACTTCATGCCGCGTGTTGCAGCCCTTCTTGATGTGATGCAGGTTTCAGATATTTCTGAAGTGAAATCAGCTGATACTTTTGTGCGGCTGATTTATGCGGGCAATGCGGTGCAAACGGTTCAATCGACTGATGCCAAAAAAATTATCACCGTGCGCACCGCATCTTTTGCGGCAACTGGTGAAGGCGGCACTGCTGCCATTGAAAATGTGGCGGGTGCTGCTGATCCGGCACTGTCGAAATATGTGAGCGAAAACCTTACGCAATCTGACAGGCCTGAATTGACGTCTGCCAAAATCATCGTATCGGGCGGGCGCGGCATGCAATCTGGCGAAAATTTTAAAATGCTGGAAGCTGTGGCTAAAAAGCTCAATGCTGCGGTTGGCGCATCACGCGCGGCGGTTGATGCAGGCTATGTGCCCAATGATTATCAAGTGGGCCAAACTGGTAAAGTGGTTGCCCCTAATCTTTATATCGCTGTTGGTATCTCGGGCGCCATTCAACATTTGGCCGGCATGAAGGATTCCAAAATTATTGTGGCCATCAACAAAGATGATGAAGCGCCGATTTTCCAAGTGGCTGATTATGGCTTGGTGGCAGATTTGTTCACCGCCGTGCCTGAGCTTGAAAAGGCACTCTAACAGCGGCATTGT
>JAYUHQ010000270.1:0-3785 GCA_043766895.1 Aestuariivirga sp. | reverse complement strand
TAGAGACACTTTATGATGCCAAAGCACACTATTCAAAGTAGCGCTTTGCGCTGCGTTATTGTGACCCTCGACCATCATTTGGCGGGTGCGGTGAACCGTGTTCGCCAAACTTTGGCGCGTGAATTTCCGGGCATCACATTGTCGCTTCATGCGGCATCGGATTGGAGCGCTAACCCATTAGCGCTTGAAGACTGCAAAAACGAAATTGCCAAAGCCAATGTGATCATAGCCAACATGTTGTTCATTGAAGAACATGTGCAAGCCATTATGCCGGCCTTGAAAGCCCGCCAAGAAGCATGTGATGCCATGGCCATTTTCATGTCTGCTGGTGAAGCCATTCGCATGACCAAGCTTGGCCGCTTCCGCATGGACAAGCCCCAAGGCACATTTATGTCGCTTTTGAAAAGACTCAAAGGCAGCAAGGCCGATAGTGGCTCTTCAGGCGCACGCCAAATGACCATGTTGCGCCGCTTGCCAAAAATTCTGCGCTTCATTCCCGGTGCCGCCCAAGATGTGCGGGCATATTTTGTGTCGATGCAATATTGGCTGGCTGGTTCAGAAGAAAATATTGCCAATCTCATTCGCTATCTTGGCACCCGTTATGTGGCAGGCTTGGGTGATGCAGCCAAAGTTGCACCACCGCGCGAATATCCTGAAGTGGGTGTTTATCACCCAAGCATTGTTGATCGCATTTCAAATGACATTCGCAAACTGCCAACCGCAAAATCCAAAGGCACTGTGGGTTTGCTGTTGCTGCGCTCTTATGTGTTGTCTCGTGACACAGGCCACTATGATGGCGTGATCAAATCTTTCGAAGCCAAGGGCCTGCGGGTTATTCCGGCATTTGCTGCGGGGCTTGATTCACGCCCTGCTATTGATGCGTTTTTTATCAAGAACGGTGTTGCCACGGTTGATGCAGTTGTGTCTCTCAGCGGGTTTTCGCTGGTGGGTGGCCCTGCTTATAATGATTCGAAAGCCGCCGAAGAAACGCTGGCAAAGCTTGATGTGCCTTATGTTGCGGCCCATCCCCTAGAATTTCAAACATTGGAAGAATGGGGCGCATCAGACCGCGGCCTTCAACCGGTGGAAAGCACCATCATGGTGGCTATTCCTGAACTTGAAGGTGCCACAGGCCCAATCGTCTTTGGGGGCCGTTCGAATGGATCATCCATCGCCTGCACGGGCTGTGAACGCGCCTGCGTATTCCCCCCTTCAAAATCTCGCGAAATGTTTGTCTGCGGTGAACGCTCAGACATGTTGGCCGCCCGCGTGGCAAAACTGGTCAGCCTGCGCCGCAGTGAACGCGCCAGTCGCAAAGTGGGCATTGTCATTTTCAATTTTCCGCCCAATGCTGGCAACACCGGAACGGCGGCCTATCTTGCTGTGTTTGAATCGCTGTTCAACACGTTAAGCGCTATGCGTGATGGCGGCTATGCCGTCGAAGTGCCCGCAAATGTTGAAGCGCTGCGTGAAGCCATCATCATCAGCAACAAAGATCGTTATGGCGCCATGGCCAATGTGGCCTTCCGCATTCCTGCTGATGACCATGTTCGGCGTGAAAAACATTTGGGTGCCATTGAAAAGCAATGGGGCCCAGCGCCGGGCAAACAACAAACCGAGGGCAGCACTATTCACGTTTTGGGCGCGCAATTTGGCAATGTGTTTGTGGGTGTTCAACCGTCCTTCGGTTATGAAGGCGACCCGATGCGCCTTTTGTTTGAAAAAGGCTTCGCACCAACACACGCGTTCTCAGCGTTTTATCGCTGGCTGCGTGAAGATTTTAAAGCCGATGCTGTTTTGCATTTTGGCACCCATGGCGCGCTTGAATTTATGCCGGGCAAACAAGCTGGCATGTCGGGCGCTTGCTGGCCTGATCGTTTGATTTCAGACATGCCGAATTTCTATCTTTATGCCTCGAACAATCCATCAGAAGGCATGATAGCCAAACGCCGAGGTGCGGCCACTTTGGTGAGTTACTTAACCCCACCCGTGGCCCACGCTGGCCTTTATCGTGGATTGGTGGATTTGAAAGCCTCGATTGATCGTTGGCGCAAATTGCCGCCCGAAGATATGCGTGAAAAAGAGGCGTTGGCTGAATTGATCCAGGCACAAGCTTCGGTATTAGATTTTGCTGATGCTTCACCTGCTTGGCCGTTTGAACAACAAGATTTGCGCGTGGGTGCATTAAGCTCTGCTATTCTGGAACTTGAATATACGTTGATCCCGCACGGTCTTCATGTTGTGGGCAGCACGCCAAGCGATGAAGAACGCACCGACATGTTAATGGCGGTTGCTGAGGCAACACATGCGATGCGCCCAGAACGTGCATCAATTGAAGCCATTGTGCGCGGCGAAACCTCTGCCAAGGCCATCAAGCTCAGTGGGCTTGAAGCCAACGATAAAACCTTATTGATGTATAACGAGCTTGCCGCCACTTGCCTGAAGCTTGGTGAAGACCACGAAGTTGCCGGATTGTTGACAGCGTTAGACGCGCGCTTTGTGCACCCTGCCCAAGGCGGCGATTTGTTGCGCACGCCGGAAATTTTGCCAACGGGCCGCAACCTTCATGGCTTTGACCCCTTCCGCATTCCCAGTGCGTTTGCAGTGATTGATGGCGCAAAACAGGCCGAACGCCTGTTGGCCCGCCACATGAAAGATGGCAATGCGCTGCCCGAAACCGTGGCCATTGTTTTGTGGGGCACGGACAATTTGAAAAACGAAGGTGGGCCAATTGGCCAAGTTTTAGCGCTGCTGGGCGCCAAGCCACGCTTTGACAGTTTTGGCCGCCTGACGGGTGCCAGCCTTATTCCGCTGGAAGAAATGACCAGGCCGCGCATTGATTGTGTAACAACACTTTCAGGAATTTTCCGTGATCTCTTGCCACTTCAAATCAAGCTGATTGCCGAAGCCAGCTTCTTGGCTGCCACTGCTGATGAGCCATTGGATAAAAACTTCGTGCGCAAACATGCGCTGGAATATCAACGCATTCACAACTGCGATATGGAAACAGCATCGCTTCGCGTGTTCTGCAATGCTGATGGCGCTTATGGTGCCAACGTCAACAACCTGATTGAAAGCAGCAATTGGGACAATGAAGACGCCATTGCCGAAACCTATACCAGCCGCAAAAGCTTCGCTTATGGCCGCAACGGCAAACCAACACAGCAGAAAGCATTGTTGAACAGCGTGTTGGGCGATGTTGAACTGGCCTATCAAAATCTCGACTCGGTGGAGCTTGGTGTCACAACGGTTGATAATTATTTTGACACTTTGGGCGGTATCAGCCGTTCAGTTCAACGTGCCCGCGGTGGAAAACCAGCACCCGTTTATATCGGTGACCAAACCAGTGGCCAAGGTGCAGTTCGCACTTTGAATGAACAAGTGGCCCTTGAAACCCGCACCCGCACGCTGAACCCAAAGTGGTTCGAAGGCATGTTGAAACATGGCTATGAAGGTGTTCGCCAAATTGAAACGCATGTCACCAACACCATGGGTTGGTCTGCCACAACGGGCCAGGTTTCGCCTTGGGTTTATCAACAAATTTCCGAAACATTCGTGCTTGATGAAGCCATGCGCAACCGCTTGGCCGATTTGAATGTGACGGCAACAAACAAAGTGGTGGCCAGGCTGTTAGAAGCCCACCGCCGTGATTATTGGAAGCCTGATGCTGCAACGCTTGAAGCATTGGAACGCGCAGGAGAAGAACTTGAAGATAGATTGGAAGGTATCGGTATGGAGGTCGCAGCATGACATTGGTTCTTGATCGGACACCAAGCCACAAACGT
>JAYUHQ010000269.1:0-3801 GCA_043766895.1 Aestuariivirga sp. | reverse complement strand
GGAAGAACCCCTTCTGATCCATGCTTATTTGCGCGCCCGCCATATGAGCAAACCGGCGGCGGAATCTTTTGCAGCAATTGTTGCAGCCATCAAGGGTTTTGCGGCATAAGGGCTTATGGCCCTTAAAATCAAAACCAAATTTCCCCGCAAAATCAAAGAAATCGCAAATCTCTGGATCCCGCTTTCCGATGGCACCAAGCTTGCCGCGCGGTTGTGGCTGCCCACAGACGCTGAGAAAAACCCGGTTCCCGCACTTCTTGAATATTTGCCTTACCGTAAAACCGATGGCACCCATGAACGCGATGCCTTAACCCACCCTTATCTGGCGGGCCATGGCTATGCTTCAATTCGCGTTGATATGCGCGGCAATGGTGACAGCGAAGGCGTGATGCTGGATGAATATGCCAAGCAAGAACAAGATGACGCGTTGGAAGTGATTGACTGGCTTGCTAAACAAAAATGGTGTTCAGGCAAAGTGGGCATGTTTGGCATTTCATGGGGCGGGTTTAACGCGCTGCAAGTGGCCGCGCGCCAACCGCCAGCCCTCAAAGCTATTGTTACAATTTGTTCCACCGATGATCGTTATGAAGATGATATTCATTACAAAGGCGGCACGCTGCTGAACGAAAATTTGGGCTGGGCCGCCACCATGTTGGCCTATTCGTCCAGGCCACCAGATCCAAAAGTGGTTGGCCCACGTTGGAAAAAAATGTGGATGGAGCGGCTAAAGAACCAGCCATTTTTGTTAATCCCTTGGCTTCAACACCCCCACCGCGATGACTATTGGAAACATGGTTCGGTGTGCGAAAACTTTGGCCAGATCACCGCGGCAACATTGGTTGTGGGTGGGTGGAATGATGCCTATTCCAATGCCGTGCCACGCCTTATGCGCGGTCTTCGTTGCCCGAGGAAAGCCATTATCGGGCCTTGGGCGCACAAATATCCGCATTTTGCTAAGCCAGACCCGAAGATTGGTTTCCTGCAAGAAATGCTGCGCTGGTGGGATTTCTATTTGAAAGATATTGACACCAAGGTCACACTCGACACCGATTATCGCGTCTATGTGATGGAGCCTTTTAAGCCAGGCACTTTTCCAACCGAAATTAAGGGCCGCTGGATTGGAGAGAATTATTGGGGTTTTGGCAATACTTCAACCAAGACTTGGTATTTGACCGATAAGGGCATCAGTGGCAACAAAGCCGATGAGAAGCCGTTAGAGCTTACATCCAAACAAACCACTGGATTTGATGGCGGTGAATATTGCATCATCTGGATGGGGCCGGAATTTCCGGGCGATCAAGCCAAGGACGATAGCCAGTCAATCACCTTCGATAGCCCTGCCTTGGTTGATGACATTGACATTGTGGGCCAGCCCACCATTGAGATTGATTTCAGCGTTGATAAGCCCGTGGCCCATGTGGCTGTGCGCTTGAATGATGTGTGGCCCACCGGTGAAGTGTCACGCATCACCTATCATTTGCAAAACCTAACCCAACGTATCAGCCGCGAAAACCCCACAGAACTGTTGCCAGGCAATCGCTATCGCATGAAAATCAAGATGGATGATATCGCCTATCATCTGCCAGCCGGCCACAAGCTGCGCGTGGCTATTTCCACATCATACTTTCCGATGATGTGGCCAGCCCCTGAACCTGTAAAACTCACGGTCTATGCCGGGCTTTCTGAACTCAGTTTGCCCGTTCGCGCCAAACCTATGGCTGAACGCGAGGTTATTTTCCAGCAACCTGAAAGTGCCAAGCCGGTTTCTGCAAAGCAACTAAAGCCCACCGCCCACTCACGCGATATTTCTGTCAATGCCAAAACCGGCCAAACGCACTTGGAGATTGTCGATGATTTCGGAACCCAGGTGATTACGGATCTGGGCCTGACCATTTGGGGCACAGGTCGGGAAACCTATACAATTCTGCCTGATGATCCATTATCGGCCAAAATGGAAACCCATTGGACCGAAGGCCGCAAGCGGGGCCGTTGGGAAACCCGCACTGAAACCTATGGCAAGTTAACCGCAACCAAAACCCATTGGCTGGTGTGGGCAAAGATAGATGCCTTTGAAGGCAAAAAACGTGTATTCACCAAAGAGTTCAATCAAAAGATAGAACGCAAGCTTCAGTGATCTTTTTTGCAATGTGGGTCGTAGACATGACAATAATATCCGATTGGATAGATAATGGCTTTTTCTGCGTTGACCATGGCTGAGCAGGTTACAAAACAAAGTGCTCCCGATCATTTGGCAGAGCTTCTCTCCCGGGTTGCACATTCGCGCGACAGGGCGGCTTTTGCTGCTCTGTTTGATCATTTTGCGCCGCGCGTAAAAGCATTCATGATGCGTAAAGGCTCAAATGCTGAACAGGCAGAAGACTTGGTTCAAGAAACCATGTTGGCAGTTTGGTCTAAAGCCCAAATGTATGTGAACGAACGAGGCTCAGTGGCCACGTGGATATTCACCATCGCGCGCAACTTGCGTATTGATAAATTGCGCCGTGACAAAGCCCAGCTTTACCAAGACATCGAAGATTTTGATGCGCCTGATGGCAAAATTGGCGCTGATGAAGCCATGGGGCGTTCACAAGAAGATAACTATGTGAACAAAGCACTGGCCCAAATTCCAGTTGACCAACGCGAACTGTTGATCCTTTCTTATGTCGAAGACGTAACTCAAAGCGAAATAGCGTTGAAATTGAATTTGCCGTTGGGCACCGTCAAATCCCGCATGCGGCTTGGTTATCAGCGGTTGCGGAAAATATTGGAGCAAGTGAAGTGACGATCTCTCATCATCTGGATGATGCAACCTTGGTGGCTTATGCGTCGGGCAATTTGGCCGAAGCCCATGGCATTGTGGTGGAAGCCCATGTGGCCATGTGTGCAACATGCCGGGCAGGATTGCGCTTGGCTGAAAGTGTGGGCGGCGCGGTTTTGGTGGATCAAAACGAAGCGGCCGTGTCTGATCTTTGTCGCTCAGCCACGTTGGCCAGCCTTGATGCAGTTATGGCCCAAACAACAAAAGCTAAAGCTGCTTCAGGTGAAGTGCCACAGGTTTTGTCTCGCTTGTTGAACGGCAAGCCCTTGGCGGAATTGGCATGGAAGAAAAAAGCGCCCGGTGTTTCCATGTTTGACCTTCCAACGTCAAAAGGCTCCAAGACACTTTTAAAGTTGCTGTCGATCAAGCCTGGTTCTGCCATGCCAGAACATGGCCATGGCGGCGAAGAAATCACCCTGATTTTGAAGGGGGCTTATCGTGATCATATGGGCCTGTTTCAAGCTGGTGATGTTGCAGATCTCGACCAAGATGTTGAACACACGCCTGTGGTTGTGGGCAACGAGGCATGTATTTGTTTGGTGGCGCTTGAAGCGCCCACACGGTTCAAAAGCATTTGGGCACGTTTGGCCCAACCCTTTGTTGGAATTTAAAAGTGGTCAATGTGCCGTGGCGGCGCGTTTGGATTATTGGCGCATCTACGGGCATTGGGTTTGAAATTGCAAAACAGCTGGCCCTTGCCGGCGTACAAGTGGCAGCATCGGCCCGCAATGTTGAACATTTGGCCAGGCTTGAAAATATTCACCCTTTTCGCCTGGATGTAACAGATGCCACCGCCGTGGCCCAAGTGTTTAAAAAAATCTGTGATGAACTGGGCCCGGTTGATCTGGTTATTGGTGCAGCTGGAAAATATAAGCCCGTATTTTCTCAAGAGCTTTCTCTTGAAGATTATCGTTCAACGGTTGATGTCAACTATATGGGTGTTATCAATATGCTTGATGCGGTTTTGCCCACATTTCGCACAA
>JAYUHQ010000268.1:0-1344 GCA_043766895.1 Aestuariivirga sp. | reverse complement strand
CAAATTGTCTGGCGTGAAAGAGAAAGACGCAGGTTGGACGGGATCTAAACGACGAACACTCACCGATCTACCTCACCGAAAACAATATCAAGAGAACCGAGAACAGCAGAAACGTCGGCCAGCTGGTGGCCGCGACACATGAAATCCATGGCTTGCAAATGGGCAAAGCCGGGGGCGCGCAGGCGGCAACGATAGGGTTTGTTTGAACCATCGCTGACCAGATAAACGCCAAACTCGCCCTTGGGCGCTTCCACCGCGGCATACACTTCACCGGCGGGCACTTTATAGCCTTCAGTATAAAGCTTGAAATGGTGGATCAAGGCTTCCATCGAACACTTCATCGCATCACGCTTGGGCGGAACGATTTTGCCATCATCACTCGAAACCGGGCCTTGGCCAGCGGGGCTTGAAAGCATGTTCACACATTGCTTCATAATTTTGATCGACTCACGCATTTCTTGAACGCGGATTAAATAGCGATCATAATTATCGCCGTTCTTGCCGATGGGAATATCAAAATCCATTTCGGAATAGCATTCATAAGGCTGGCTTTTACGCAAATCCCACGCAGCGCCGGAGCCTCGCACCATCACGCCTGAAAAGCCCCATTTGAAACAATCTTCCAGCGACACAACACCAATATCAACATTGCGCTGTTTGAAAATACGGTTTTCGGTGAGCAGTGTTTCCACATCGTCAATCTTGGCGGGGTGCACATCACAAAAATGGCCAATATCGTCAATCAGCTTTTGCGGCAAATCTTGGTGAACGCCGCCGGGGCGGATATAGGCGGCGTGCATACGGCTGCCGCTTGCGCGCTCATAAAAGCCAAGAAGTTTTTCACGCTCTTCAAAGCCCCAGAGAATGGGGGTTAATGCGCCAACGTCTAACGCTTGGGTTAGCACATTCATTTGGTGAGACATGACGCGGCCAATTTCCGAGAAGAGAATTCGGATGAGCTGGCTGCGCTTAGGCACTGTAATGCCAAGCAATTTTTCAACTGCCAAAGCAAAAGCATGTTCCTGATTCATCGGCGCCACATAGTCTAGGCGATCGAAATAAGGAACGGCTTGCAGATAGGTTTTTTGCTCGATCAGCTTTTCGGTTCCGCGATGCAGCAGGCCAATGTGCGGATCAACACGGGTGATAATTTCGCCATCAAGCTCCAGCACCATGCGCAAAACGCCATGGGCTGCGGGATGTTGCGGGCCGAAGTTGATTGTAAAGTTACGGACGGTTTGTTCGGTCATTGCTTGGCCTTCTCATCGCCCGGCAGCACATATTCTGTGCCTTCCCATGGCGATAAATAATCAAACTGGCGCATTTCCTGAACCAGTTTCACGG
>JAYUHQ010000267.1:0-1349 GCA_043766895.1 Aestuariivirga sp. | reverse complement strand
AATGGGGGGCAAGTTTGCCTTTCACATCCACCAGCATGTTTTTGGCTTTTTTCTGAATCAAAGTTTGTGTGGCCAATACGTGCTCGACCTCAGATGTGCCAATGCCATGGGCCAAGGCACCAAATGCGCCGTGGGTTGAGGTGTGGCTGTCGCCGCACACAATGGTGGTGCCGGGCAACGTGAAACCCTGTTCGGGGCCAACAACGTGAACAATGCCTTGGCGCTTGTCTAACTCATTAAAATATTGAATGCCAAATTCAGCAGCGTTGGTTGCCAAGGCTTCAACCTGAATGCGGCTTTCTTCTTCAACAATGCCCTTGCTGCGATCAGTTGTGGGCACATTATGATCGACAACGGCAAGCGTTTTTTCGGGGTGACGCACTTTGCGGCCCGTCATGCGCAAGCCTTCAAAAGCTTGCGGGCTGGTTACTTCATGAATCAGATGGCGATCAATATACAGCAAGCAGGTGCCATCTTCAGCCTCGTGGGCCAAATGGTCATCCCAGATCTTGTCATAAAGGGTGCGTGCTTTTGCCATGGGTTTTCTCACCTTCAATCGTGTTGGGGCGGTATTTAGCAATTACGGGGCTTGTGTCAAATTTGTTAGACGGCTGCAAACTTGGGCTTTTTCTCAAGCACTTTTAAAACCTGCTCTAATTCGTTGCCGCGCCGCAATATTAGGCCGCCCGGTGCTATAACCTGAAACAAGCCACCTTTGTCGCGCAAAGAAGGATTTTTGATCACTGAATAAAGCGGCTGTTCGGATGTATGGCGGTGAATATCAAAGCGGGCGGTTTCTTTGCCAAAGCTCAACGCATAGTCGCGCCAATCGCCTGAAGCCACAAAACGCCCGTAAAGGCCCATGATCAAACCCAGTTCGCGCCTGTCAAACACGATAGGCTTCTGCGATTTGGTGGGAAAATGCAAAATTTCTGGTGTTTCAGCACTCATTCGGGCCAACCTTCGTCATCACGCTGTTACAATGGAAGCGTGGAGTGGTTTTTGCAAGCGGTGAAATACCTCAATCTTGCCGCAATTGCATCAAGTCTTTGACATGATACGGGGTGATAAAACCGTCGTTGCCTCGACAGCCCAGCTGGTTCGCTTTGTAAAGCCCCCCAGCCCCCAAAGCCCCTGTAACTGGCTGGGCCCCCTGTATCGAGAGAGTACCCCCAAGACTTGCGTTTGTAAGTCTGTATGAGTCTTTAAGGCGGTTGCCAGTTGCAACCGCCCTTTTTTTGCACATTTTTTAAACTTGACGAACGCCCGCGCATTCACAATATCGCGGCTAAAAGTAATGGGATAACGGCAATGACAAAATCTAAACCACAAGAATTCCAAGCCGAAGT
>JAYUHQ010000266.1:0-1351 GCA_043766895.1 Aestuariivirga sp. | reverse complement strand
GGAGTAGATTGAATGATGATGCGTTTGGCCAATGTTAAATATGCAGCTTTGTGCTGTTGCTTTTTGGCTTTGGCCGCTTGCAGCAAGAAAACTCAGCCCTCGCTGGAAACTCCCGGCATTAATACTGGCTTGAACGACGGTGGTGGTCAATCAGCCCCCGGTTCTAAAGGCGATTTCAAAACCAACGTGGGCGACCGCGTTTATTTCTTGAACGACCAAACCAGCCTTTCACCCGAAGCGTCTGACACTTTGACAAAACAAGCATCGTGGTTGAAGCAATATGGCCAAGTAACCATTCAGGTGGAAGGCCACGCCGACGAACGCGGAACGCGCGAATATAACATCTCACTTTCAGCACGCCGCGCCACAACGGTGCGCCAGTTCCTGATTGCACAAGGCGTTGCCGGCAACCGCATTTCTTCTATCGCCTATGGCAAAGAACGCCCTGTGGCCTTGTGTGATGCTGAACAATGCTGGAGCCAAAACCGCCGCGCTGTTACGGTTATTACGGGCGGCACAAACTAAGGCAAATATGGCCATGCACGACGAAAAAACGACGAGAAAAGCAGGTTTAAGCCTCATTTTCACCGATTTTCGCGTGCATGACCCATTTATGAAATATTTTGGAAACTGCCATGTTCAAGCGTAGCTTTTTTATTGTTGCTCTTTTGATGAGCGCCGCCGCCATGCCGGCCCATGCTGATGATTTGTCCAACCGGGTGGATGCTTTGGAAGAACAAATCCGCCAATTGACGGGTCAAATGGAGCAGCTGAACTTCCAACTCAAACAGCTTCAAGCCCAACCCGGCCAAAAGCTGGGTGCGCTTACGCCGCAAAGCACAGCCCAACCGCAGCAACAGGCCGTTGCATCGCCTGTTTTGCCATTGCCGAAGAAAAAGCTGCCGCCCGTTCAAGCCGCTGCCCAAGCGGCACAAGGCGTTGAAACCATCGAAGAAGCACCTGTGTTGCCAATAATGAAGGCAGCCCAAGCACCTGTTCAAGCGACCGCCGATGGCCAAGTGCAACAAGCAGGCGCTGCACCGGGCCCCACAACTTTGGGCGCCTTGGCCAACAACGCTTCACAAAATGCCGACGGCGGCTTTCAAGGCCAAGTTCTTGTGGCACCCGGCGGTGATGACACGGCCACAGCGCCACAAGATCAAACCGCCTTGGCGCAGCCAGCGTCATTAGAGCCAGAAACACCCGATGATTTGTTTTTGCGTTCAGAAAAAGCTTTGCTTCAACTGCAATATGGCGATGCCGAATCAGGCTTCAAAGAATTCATCTCCAAATATCCTGATCATAATTTGGCAGGCAGCGCCGAATTTAAATTGGGCGAAACATATTTTGC
>JAYUHQ010000265.1:0-1351 GCA_043766895.1 Aestuariivirga sp. | reverse complement strand
GCCATTGAAGCCATGCTTCACGCCACATCTTATGAAGATTTTGCTGCCGCTGTTCGGGCTGAAGATCGGTTGCTGGTCGCTGGTTTTTATATCGTGCCGTTTTATGATGCGGGCGGCCAATGGGTGGCGCGCTGGAATTATATTGCAAGGCCCGAGGCACAGCCGCTAACAGGCTTTGAAACCACAACCTTATGGTATAAAAAATAATGCAAATTGATGTGATATCAGACGTTATCTGCCCTTGGTGCTTTCTAGGAAAACGCAGGCTAGACAAAGCGATAGCTATGTTTCCGGAAGAGAAAATTGAAGTGGTGTTCAGGCCCTTTTTCTTGGATCCCTCCATTCCGCCCGAGGGCTTGGACAGACATAAATATATGGTCGATAAATTTGGCGAAGCGCGATTGAAAACGCTTCACAAACCACTTGAAGACATGGGTGCCGCTGACGGCGTGCCCTATAATTTCGACAAAATTACCAGAACGCCAAACACGTTGGATGCGCACCGCCTGATCCGATGGTCAATGAGTGCGGGCAAACAACCCGCCGTGGTGGAAGCCCTGTTCGTTGCCTATTGGCGCGATGGCAAAGACGTGGGCGACATTCAAGTATTGGCCGATGTGGCAACCGCTTGTGGAATGGATGGCCGTGAAATTGCGATTCTATTGAAACAAGACACTGATAAAAAAGCAGTATTGACCGAAGCACAAAAAGCCATGGAAATGGGGGTGCAAGGTGTGCCAACCATGATCTTCAATCACAAATATGGCATATCAGGCGCACAAGATGCAGCAACGGTGGCAGATACAATCCGGAAGTTGCTCAAGCCGCAAGCTTAACCAAATTCTGCAACAACAGCCGTGTGCCTTTCAACCGTTGTGCGGGCTTATCCCATTCACGCGTGAACACCAGCTTCATGTCGGCTGGGCGCAGTTTTGCCAGCGTTCCTTGGCTTGAAATCCATTGCACCAAGGCGCCTGGGTTGGGGAATATGCCATTGCGGAATGAAACCGTGGCACCCTTGGGGCCTGCATCAACTGTGGCCACATTGGCCTGGCGGCACAGAAGCTTGATGGAAACAATCTCCAACAAATGGTCAACCTCATCGGGTCTGCGGCCAAACCTGTCGTGCAACTCGGCGGCAAAAGCATCGAGATCCTGTTGCTCACTAAAATCAGCCAAACGCCGATAGAGCCCAAGCCGCGCCTGCAAGTCAGACACATAAGATTCAGGAATAAGAACCGAAGTGCCAATGTTAATGGTGGGCGACCATGCGCCTTCCGCCACTTCATCATCGCCGCCTTCTTTCATGGCAGCCACGGCCTCTTCCAGCATGTTTTGATAAAGCTCAAAA
>JAYUHQ010000264.1:0-3859 GCA_043766895.1 Aestuariivirga sp. | reverse complement strand
TTTCCCGTGGCCAAGGCGTTTATCGAAGCGGGCATTCATGTGATTTGTGACAAGCCCCTTTCATTGAATTTGAAAGAGGCAAAACAGCTTGAAGCCTTATTGAAGAAAAATCCAAAAGTGATTTTCGCTTTAACCCATAACTATTCAGGCTATCCGATGATCCGCCAAGCCCGCGCCATGGTGGAAGCTGGCGAGCTTGGTGAAGTTCGGCTGGTGCAGGGCGAATATCCACAAGATTGGCTGACCACGGATTTGGAAAAAACGGGCCAGAAGCAAGCTGCTTGGCGCACTGATCCAAAGCGTTCTGGTGCAGGTGGTTGTGTGGGCGACATTGGCACCCACACGTATCAGCTGGCCACGTTTGTTTCGGGCTTAACGCTTGATGAATTGGCCTGCGACCTGACAAGCTTTGTAAAAGGCCGCAAGCTTGATGACAACGTGCAAGCCATGTTGCGTTTTAAGGGCGGGGCCAAAGGGGCCATTTGGGCCAGCCAAGTGGCCGTGGGCCATGAGAATGGATTGAAGCTTCGGGTTTATGGCACCAAGGGCGGAATTGAGTGGACGCAGGCTGACCCGAACTATTTGTGGTTCACGCCATTTGGCGAACAAAAGCGTTTAATCACACGCGGTGGCGCAGGCGCTGGCCCCGCTGCGGCCCGCATGACACGCATTCCATCTGGCCATCCGGAAGGTTATCTTGAAGGCTTTGCTAATATCTATTCAGAAGTGGCCCAAGCCATCAAAGCATCTCGTGCAGGCAAGAAGCCACCCAAGGATGTTAGCTTCCCCGGCATCGTTGATGGTGTGCAAGGCATGGCCTTTATCGAAGCCTGCGTGAAGTCTTCTGCCAAGAATGCCCGCTGGGTGAAGGTTTAAAGAATAGACCTCATCAGTCGCTTCGCGACAGCTTCTCCAAAGGAGAAGCTGTGTTGCCTGACAGTGGCCCTTCTCCTTTGGAGAAGGTGCCCGAAGGGCGGATGAGGTCTCTAAACTTTAAACTGCGGCTTCAATCATAATCTCAACATCAAGGCCAGGTGCGGCCAGCTTTGATTCAACAGTGGCGCGTGCTGGTGTGTGGCCCTGTGGCACCCAAGCATCCCACGCTTCGTTCATGTGGGCGAAGGTTGCAATATCCGTCAGCCAAATGTTGGCTTTGAGAATTTTGGTTTTGTCAGTGCCCGCTTGTTTCAGTGTGGCGTCAATCATGGTGAGAATTTCGGCAGTTTGCTCTTTGACAGATTTGCCGGCGGCCTTGTCGGCCACAAAGCCTGCAAGCCTTGCCACGCCACCATAAACCACGGCTTCGCTCATGCGCTTGCCAACACCAATTCGCGTAATTGTCATTTCATTCTCCTGTTCATTTGGCGGCGTGTCTAGACCACAGCGTCAATCACTGCAAGCAAGGCCCGTGGCAAGGTTTCAAACGCATAAGGCGCGTGCACCCGCTCCAACCACGTGTGGTAATCTCTGCCCCAAGGGCCAATGTTGATAGTGGGAAAGCCTGCCGCTTCATTCATCACAAAACTTGTGCCCCAAATCGGCGTGTTGGCGGCAACGATGACATGATCACCCGATGCTTCGCCAAAAAAACTCATATCAGAAATGCCCGCAAAATATTTCAAAGTGCCTATGCCCAAGGGCTTTAATGCCGTGGTGATTTTGGCTTCCAGCGTTGCATCAACCAGCGACACGGCGGGATAAGGAATGGACCCAAAGCCCAAAACCACGGCAGGCCCCGCCATGCCCGAATGTTCCCAAACAAATTGCGTGAGAAGCTTGGCGCGTTCAGGAAAATCCAAGTGGTGAAGCGTTGCAATGTGCTGGGCTTTGGCCAAAATTATTTCAGGCAAAACCCGCGCCGCTATTTCAGAATAGGCAATCACCGGTATTGGCGTTTTCACCCGCGTGGCCGCCCGGGCCATTGCGGCTTGTGCAAGGCCTTGTGCAATCATAAACACCTGCGCTGCGCTGCGTTTGTGTTGCATGGTGTTCCAGTAAACCCATGACGCTGCAGGCGTGGTAACGTTATAGCCTTGCTTCAAATCCTTGGCATATAAACAGGTGGGCGGTGCAGCCACCTCACCTGCTGTGGTTTCAGACAGGTCTGTTGAAAGTTCAAACTCGCTGATCAATTCAGCCGCAAGATAAGCCGCATTGGCCCCATCTTGTGGATAGCCTGCGTGTGCTGGTTTTCCCACAACAAAGGCGGTGAGCAATTGCTTGCCGATTGAACCCAGCGTGGCAACGCGGGCCTTTACACCATCACCTTGATCTGAAATGGCATCAAGGTTGATTGCCAAGGCAATATCAAGCTTGTGTTCAAGGGCAATGTCTTTCAGGCGCGGCGCTGCATATCGCGCACCCGCCGAACGTTCTTCTTCATCAGGCACGGCCACAAACATCAGCGTGGCATCACCTTTATAATGTTCCGCCGCGGCAATGCCTGCGGCCAAGCCGGCTTTCATATCGAGAAGACCGCGGCCTGGCAAAAAATCACCTGATTGAAAATCTTTCAAGGCCAGCGAATTTTCGCCTGATGCTTCAAGCTTCAAAATAATTTCAGGAAGAAGTTTTATCGCTTCAAACGCTAAAGATTTTAAATCGCCATAATCATCAATCGGCACAACATCAAAATGCCCGGTCAACACAATGGTGCGATTGCTGCGTCCACGTTTGATGGCAATGACATTAGAACGCTTGGCTGCATCGCCTTTAATCGGCTGAACCCAAGTTTCGTCAAAGGCAGAAAGATAAGGGCCAAGCTTATGGGCAAACGCCGCTTCATCTGGTGAGCCTGTAACTGATGGCCAAGAGGTGAGTTCTAAGGCAATCTCGCGTGCGCGCGCGGCAATATCATTTCTCACGCAAGGCTCGCATCATAGGCCAGAACAGCATTCAGCAAAACTTGTGCACCCGCCCCACATTCTTCCAGCGTGGTGGATTCAGCTTCATTGTGTGAAATGCCCCCCAGACACGGCACAAAGATCATGGTGGTGGGGGCAACGCGCGCGATATAGGCCGCATCATGGCCAGCCCCAGAGGCCATATCACGCGAGGCAAAACCCGCTTGGGCAACGCCGTGGCGCACGCACGAAATAAGCTCTGGTGCAAATTTCACAGCTGGCGATTTCCAAATACATTTCTCTTCAAACGCAACGCGGCATTGATCGGCGATTTCTGCAATATCTTGGCGAAAGGCCGCCTCCATTTTATCAAGCACGTTCTCATCAGGGTGGCGCAGATCAACCGTGAAGAACACTTCACCCGGCACAACATTGCGGCTGTTGGGTTTGTTTTCAATCAAGCCAACCGAAGCAACGCCCGGCAAATGATCAAAGCCAATATCATCAATGGCGCTGATCATGTGGGCTGCTGCAAGCAACGCATTTTTGCGCAATGTCATGGGTGTGGCGCCCGTGTGGCTTTCTTGCCCTGTTATATTCACTTCATACCAGCGCATGCCCTGCACGCCGGTTACAACACCAATCATTTTTTCTTCGGCTTCTAAAATTGGGCCCTGTTCAATATGCAATTCAAACATTGCGCCAAATTTAATGCTGCCAGCTTTGTGCTGGCCTTTATAACCAATGCGCACCAATTCATCGCCAAGTTTAATGCCGCTGCGGTCTTCTCTGCTCCACGCAAATTCAGGCGTGAACACACCTGCATAAACCCCTGAACACAACATAGCAGGCGCAAAGCGCGAACCTTCTTCATTCGTCCAATTGGCAATCATAATGGGGGCATTGGTTTGATAATCCATATCCACCAACGTGCGCAATGCTTCCAAAGCACCAAGCACGCCCAACACACCATCAAATTTTCCGCCGGTGGGTTGTGTGTCGAGATGTGACCCCAT
>JAYUHQ010000263.1:0-10204 GCA_043766895.1 Aestuariivirga sp. | reverse complement strand
TGGTGACAAAAAATGGCGAACCCATTTTCATCATCGTGAATACAACCGATGTTTCACTTTATGGTTTAAATTTTGAGGGAAGCAATGTGGCCATGACTGACCAATTGCCAGCACTGGTAGTTGGTTGGAAAAGTGATAGGCTTTTAATTGATCTTTGCAGTTTTTCTGATTCAGCCAATTTGGCTGTGCGCATGGAAGGCTGCACCGGACATGTGGCCAATTCACATTTTTCTCATATTGCGGATATTGGAATTTACTCAGTCAACAATACCGAGATGCGCCTTGTTAACAACACGCTGATTGATATTGGCAACAACGCCATTCAACTGATGCAAAATGATGAAACCATTCACGGTGGCACATTAATTTCTGGCAATTTTATTTCCAAAGTGCGCGCCGATGGTGGCGGAAGCGGGCAAAACGGCAATGGCATTGGCATATTCGGTGCAGCCAACGTGATCGTTTCAAACAATAGCGTTTCTGAAACAGCCTATTCCGGCATTCGTTGCAACTCGGGAAAGAATGTTCAAATTATTGGCAATTCAGTTTCTAAAAGTGGTGAAACTGCAATCTATGTGGAATTTGCATTTTTGGGCGCCGTTGTGGCCAACAATATTATTGAAGACGCGGCCTTCGGCATATCCATTACCAACTTTGATGTGGGCGGACGCATGGCAGTTTGCACCGGCAATATTATTCGCCATATGCATGTTGGCCACACGCAAGGTGTTACCAATGGCGGCGGCATTCATTGTGAAGCCGATACTTTAATTGCCAATAACATTGTGGAAGATGTAGAATTTTTTGCCATCAATTTGGGTTGGATTGACAAGTGCCGCAATCTCATGGCGCAGGGCAATATTATTCGCAAATGTGCACGCGGCATTAGTTTTTCAATGTCGCAAGGGGCTCAGCACGTGTTGATAGCGGGCAACATGATCGAGGGGGCAACGCAAGCCGCCGTCGTTGGCGTAAAGGGCGACGACATCGTAACAGGTGATTTTTTGAAGGACGCTTTAAAAGTGCCGCCCCACGTCAACATGTATGGCAATGTGGTTACGGAGTAGCTGAAATTTCACCCACTGTAATTTTGCGCCAATTGGACATTGGTTCTTTTGTGAACGCTAATAGAGCTTGCTTTTCGTCTTCGGTCCAAAGATCCAAGCCCGACAGCATTTTTGAAACGGCAACTTCTGCGCCACGCTTTGCGCCATCATCACATTTTAAGGCAAAGCCTAAACCAGCATGGGCAATAGAACCACAATAGACGCCTTCAGCGCCAAATTTGATGAACAGTCGCGGAACTGCCTTCATGATGTTGGTATCAAATTGCCCGGTGCCCGCGATCAAAAATGGATGTTCACGCGCCGCCTTCAAAATCAACGCCGCGGCTTTATTTGTGGGGTCACATAGTTTTGCAAAACCCAGTGCTGTGTTGCGCAATGGCATGGCCCAATTGGGAACCGAACAACCGTCGATGCCCACTGGTGCTTGGGCAATATCCACCTCGCAATATTTTGCCAAAGTTTCAGCAACTTTGCGTTGGACACTATGTTCAACTTTCACATAGTCTTTGGCGCTCACACCCAAATAAGCGGCAAGCGCCAACATGCCAGCATGTTTGCCTGAGCAATTGTTATGCACTTGGCCGGGTTGCTTGCCCTCTCGCACCAATTGATACGTTGCCTCTCGAGATGAAGGCATGTGTGCGCCACATTCATAATCACTTTCATCGCGCCCACATTTTTGCAAAATAGAACGCGCCACGCGCACGTGTTCAGCCTCGCCATGGTGAGACGCACAACACAATGCAATTTCTTCATCGTTAAGCTTGAAGTGATCAGCAGCGCCACTTTCAATCAATGGTAAACATTGAAAAGCTTTGACGGCCGAACGCGGAAACACCGGGGCCTCAATATCACCAGATTGCAAAACCAATTTCCCGTGTGAATCAACAACCGCAAAGGCACCGCGATGACGACTTTCAATGGTGGAACCACGAAATACAGTTGCAAAAATTGGGTTTGTCACGGGCAGGCCTTTTTGTTCACATTAAGATGCAGTGCTGAAACATTTTCGGCCTTCTAACCTAGGTGACCCAAAGACTACAAGGCCATCAATTTATTCAACATTGGGGGCTGGAAAATTGGCGGGCCATGATGCACTATGGTGCAAACAGGATTTAAATTTTTGACATATGATCTTTTCATAATCGGCGGCGGCATCAACGGCTGTGCTATTGCGCGAGATGCAGCAGGCCGCGGGCTTTCAGTGTTTTTGGTTGAACAGAATGACTTGGCTTCGGGCACATCTTCGGCTTCGACCAAGCTTATTCACGGTGGTTTGCGTTATCTCGAATATTATGAATTTCGTCTGGTGCGTGAGGCGTTGATGGAACGCGAAGTGCTTCTTAATGCGGCCCCGCACATCATTTGGCCATTGCGATTTATTTTGCCGCATCATGCAGGCCTTCGGCCGCGTTGGTTGATCAGGCTAGGTTTGTTTCTTTATGATCACCTGGGCGGCCGCAAAATTTTGCCCGGCACACGCAGTGTGGATTTTACCAAAGACGAAACCGGCGTGCCGTTGCGTGAAGAATTTCACCATGGTTGGGAATATTCAGATTGCTGGGTGAATGATGCACGCTTGGTGGCGTTGTCTGCTGTGGACGCTGTGGCCAAGGGTGCTGTCATCCGTACACGGACGAAATGCACCCATGCAGAGCGCAATAGCGAGGGTTGGTTTATCACAATTTCTGGCAGCGACAAGCCTGAGGTTATACAAGCAAAAGCGTTGGTGAATGCTGCAGGCCCTTGGGTTGGTGAAGTGTTGGCCAATGTGGTAAAGCAAAACGAAGCCGCCAAAGTGCGTATGGTGAAAGGCAGCCATATTGTGGTGGACAAGCTTTACGACCATGACAAATGTTACATTTTCCAAAACAGCGACGGCCGCATTGAATTTGCCATTCCCTATGAAGGCCAGTTCACGTTGATTGGAACAACTGATCTGGATTATCATGGAGAACCTGGCCCCATGCAAATCACCGACGATGAAACAGATTATTTGCTCAAAGCGGTTGGCGCATATTTTAAACGCTCGCTCAGCAAAGACATGATCCGGTGGAGCTATTCTGGCGTTCGCCCACTTTATGATGATGGCGCATCTGATGCAAAATCGGCCACGCGTGACTATGTTTTAAAGCTTGAGGGCGAAACGGGCCAAGCGCCAATGCTTTCAGTTTTTGGTGGAAAAATTACAACGTCGCGCAAGTTGGCCGAAGCGGCCTTGGCCAAACTTGTTCCGTTCTTTCCAAAGGCTAAAGCGCCTTGGACGGCTTCAGCAAAATTTCCGGGTGGCATTGGCTATTCTGAAGTGGCCAGCTATGTGCAAACCCAACAGAAAAAATATTCGTTTTTAAGGCCGCAAAATGTAGAGCGTATGTTCAGGGCCTATGGTTCGCGCATGGACATGTTTCTGAAGGATGCGCGCTTTGCCTCTGACCTTGGGCAAAGTTTCGGGCCGCTTTCAGCCGCTGAAGTTGATTATCTTAAGCGAGAGGAATTTGCTCAAACTTCTGACGATATTTTGTGGCGTCGTTCGAAATTGGGTTTGCATATGAGGCCCGAAGATAAGAATGCTTTGAAAGTTTATCTTGGCGAAACTGAAGCGGTTGCCCCTAAAAAAGCGAAGAAGAAAAATGCCTAATTATATTTTGGCGATTGACCAAGGCACAACGTCAACCCGCGCTATTGTGTTTGATGCGAAGCTGAATGTGAAAGGCATTGGCCAGAAGGAATTTAAGCAATTTTATCCGGCTTCGGGTTGGGTTGAACATGATCCGGAAGAAATTTGGACCAGCGTGCTTGCAACAGCAAAGGCTGCAATTCGAAAGGCTGGAATTAAGGCCACTGACATTAAATCAATCGGCATCACCAACCAGCGCGAAACCACAGTGATCTGGGATCGCAAAACGGGAAAGCCCATTCACAACGCAATTGTGTGGCAAGATCGGCGCACGTCTGAAATTTGTGCAAAATTGAGGGCCGATGGGCTAGAGCCTCTGTTTACGCAACGCACTGGTTTGCTGCTTGACCCCTATTTTTCAGGCACCAAAGTGGCGTGGATTCTTGATCATGCAAAAGGGGCCAGGGCCAAAGCAGAAGCGGGCAGCGTGTGTTTTGGCACGATTGATAGTTTTCTGATTTATCGGCTGACGGGTGGTCGAGTGCATGCCACCGATGCAACCAATGCGTCACGCACGTTGCTTTGTAACATCGGTCTTGGGCAGTGGGACGATGCGCTTTTGCAGCATCTCAATGTGCCGCGTGGCATTTTGCCGATCATCAAAAATTGCGCTGATGATTTTGGCGTGGCTGATAAGAAGTTTTTTGGTGCCGCAATTCCCATTGGGGGGGTGGCTGGCGACCAACATGCGGCTTTAATCGGTCAGGCTTGTTTTAATCCGGGCATGGTGAAATCGACCTATGGCACGGGTTGTTTTGCCATGTTGAACACGGGCGATACGGCCGTGCCTTCGCGCAATCGATTGCTGACCACCATCGGCTATCAATTGAACGGCAAGCGCACCTATGCGCTTGAAGGCGCAATTTTTGTGGCCGGTGCGGCGGTTCAGTGGCTGCGCGACGGCATCAAGGTTATCAAATCTGCCAGTGAAACCGGAGCATTGGCCAAAGCCGCCGATGGCCAGCAACAGGTTTATCTGGTTCCGGCTTTTGTGGGGTTGGGGGCACCCTATTGGAAGGCCGATGTGCGCGGCGCATTGTTCGGATTGACGCGTGGCACCACCAATAAAGAGTTGGCCAAGGCCGCACTTGAGGCCGTGTGCTATCAGACGCGTGACCTGCTTGAGGCCATGAAAAAAGATTGGGGAAGTGCTGGCACCACGGTTCTGCGCGTTGACGGCGGCATGTCGGCATCAGATTATACTATGCAGTTTTTGGCAGATATTTTAGATGCGCCGGTTGACCGGCCGAAGATTCTTGAAACAACCGCTTTAGGTGCGGCTTATCTTGCTGGTTTGCAGGCGGGGCTTTTGCCATCGCCCGAAAAATTCGCGAAACAATGGAAACGTGAAAAACAATTTAAGCCAAATATGAAACCAACTTTGCGCGATCAAAAATATGCTGGATGGCAAGACGCGGTTCGAAAATTGCTCAGTTGACCATGGTTGAAACATGAGGCCACACCTCTAAGCAGCCGCGTATTATCATATCAACTGAAACATAAACGATGATGCCAAGGCCAACATAGGCAACCCAGCGATGGTTGTTGAGAATTTTTGCGATAAGAGAGGCTGCAAGCCCCATCAGCGCAATTGACAAAATTAAACCGAAAATCAAAACCATTGGATGTTCGCGCGCAGCGCCTGCCACCGCCAAAACATTATCAAGCGACATTGAAATATCAGCAATCACGATTTGCATTGCTGCTTGGGCAAATGTTTTTTGCGGCACGTTATTTGCCACTGTTGCTTCAGAATTGCCGTTGTCGTGGCATCCGTTCGCAGAGTGGCTTTCACGCAGCTCGCGCCACATTTTCCAACACACCCACAGCAGCAAAAAACCACCGACTAAAACCAAGCCAATAAACTTCAACAGCTGAATGGCGACAATTGCAAAGAGGATGCGCAAAACAGTTGCGGCGGCAATGCCCACAACAATTGCTTTGGCGCGCAATACCTTTGGCAGACCAGCGGCCGCCATGCCAATAACGATCGCATTGTCTCCGGCCAAGACAAGATCAATCATCACAACCTTTAAAAAGGCAATGAAGGCATCTGGCGACATTACAACATTCAGCAAGTTCAAATTCCAATCGTTCATTACAAACTAGTTAGGAATCTGGCGCTGATTTTACAAGAGGCTTTATGCCTTTCGGTTTTGTCGATTGGCAATTAAATCATCCACAACAGTTGGATCCGCCAAGGTTGACGTATCACCCAACGCGGCAAAATCATCTTCCGCCACTTTGCGCAAAATCCGGCGCATAATCTTGCCTGATCGGGTTTTCGGCAAGCCCGGCGCAAATTGAATTTTGTCTGGCGAGGCAAAGGGGCCAATATCTTTACGAACATGATCAATTAAACTTTTGCGCAAGGCATCATCGCCCTCAACCCCCTTCATCAAAGTAACGTAACAGTAAATGCCTTGGCCTTTGACATCATGAGGATAGCCAACCACAGCGGCTTCTGACACCACGTGGTGGCCAACAAGCGCTGATTCAACTTCTGCCGTGCCCAAGCGGTGGCCCGAAACGTTGATCACATCATCAACACGGCCGGTTATCCAATAATAGCCATCTTCATCGCGCTTGCAGCCATCGCCGGTGAAATACATGCCTTTGTAGGTTGAGAAATAGGTTTCAACAAAGCGCTTGTGATCGCCATAGACGGTTCGCATTTGGCCCGGCCAAGAATCCAGAATGACAAGATTGCCAGAGGTTGCACCGTCCAAGAATATTCCTTTATCATCCACCAATGCGGGTTGGATTCCGAACAGTGGCATTGCTGCCGAGCCTGGTTTGAGTTTATGCGCGCCGGGCAGTGGTGTCATTAAACATGCCCCTGTTTCAGTTTGCCACCATGTATCCACAATCGGGCAACGGCCATCACCCACCACGCGGTGATACCATTCCCATGCTTCGGGATTAATCGGTTCACCCACTGACCCTAAAAGCCTGAGAGATTTGCGCGAGGTTTTTTTAACTGGCGCATCACCTTGTTGCATCAAAGCACGCAAAGCGGTGGGGGCCGTGTAAAAGATGCTCACTTTATGTTTGTCGATCACTTCCCAAAATCGCGAGAAATCAGGAAAGTTTGGAACGCCCTCAAACATCACCGTGGTGGCGCCATTGGCCAGAGGGCCATAGATGATATAGCTGTGGCCCGTAACCCAGCCCACATCGGCCGTGCACCAGAAAATATCATCATCACGATAATCGAACACATAGTGAAATGTGCTGGCTGTATATACCGCATAACCACCCGTGGTGTGTAAAACCCCCTTGGGTTTGCCGGTGGAACCTGATGTGTAAAGTATGAACAGCGGATCTTCTGCCTTCATTTTTTCTGGTTTGCAGACGGCAGGAACCTTCGCCATCTCGTCGTGATACCAAAGATCACGCTTGGGATCAAAATTGACGGGTGCGCCAGTGCGGCGGATTACCAGAACTTTGGCCCCCGCTTTGGTTTTGGCCAAAGCCGCATCGGTGTTGGCTTTCAGTGGAACTTTTTTTCCACCACGAATGCCTTCATCAGCAGTGATCACAAATTTCGATTCACAATCATCAATACGGCCAGCCAAGCTTTCGGGCGAGAAGCCGCCAAACACCACAGAATGAACCGCACCAATGCGCGCGCAGGCCAACATTGCGTATGCCGCTTCTAAAACCATGGGCAAATAAATCGTAACCCGATCACCCTTTTTAACGCCGTGCTTTTTCAACACGTTGGCGAATCGGCACACTTGGTCATGCAGTTCTTGGTATGTGATCTTCTTGCCATCATAAGGGTTATCACCTTCCCAAATGATTGCGGTTTGCTTGCCGCGCTTTTTCAGGTGCCGATCAATACAGTTATAAGACGTGTTGAGAACGCCATCTTCATACCACTTTATCGACACATCAGGATAAGCAAAGCTGGTATTCTTAATTTTTTTGGGAAATTTAAACCAATCAAGGCGCTTGGCCTCTTTGGCCCAAAACTTGGCGGGATCGGACACTGATTCCGCATAGAGTTTTTTGTAAGATGCCTCGTTCACAAAGGCATTTTTTTTCCATGCGGCCGGCACAGCATAAGTTTTGTTGGTCAAATTAATTCTCCCATCGTCTTTTCGTTTTGCATTTTTATAGCCTGTGTGGAACACTCTGTCGAAGGGCATTTCATGGGCAATCTGCGACATTTTTTTTATTTTATCTCTCTCGGCTTGTTCTGGGGGCTTTCGCCATCGCTTTACAAGCTGTGGAGCATTGAAGCCGTTCCGGTGTCGCATGTTCTGGTCATCACCGGATTGGGCGTTGGTTTATTCATGGGCTTTTTGGCCTGGGTGCAGGGCAAGCCTGAAATATTTGCCAAACGCATCCATATCTATGGATTATTTTGCGGGTTTTTGATCAACTTGCCTTTTGGGTTGAATATATTTCTGGCAGGCCACGTGCCACCCACCGATTTAGCGATGGTGATTTCAACTTCCCCATTGGTCAATTATGTTTTGTCGCTGCTGTTTGCACAGAAAAAACCAGACGGCAGGCATTTGATCGCCATTCTTTTGGGGCTCTGCTCAAGCGCAATTCTCATTTTAACCCGCGAAGGGCCGATGGGCGGCCAAATTTCCGGCTGGCTGCTCATTTCATTTATGGTGCCATTTCTCTATGCAGGTTACAATTGGTACACGCATAATTACCTGCCCGAAGGTGCTGATATTTATGTGGTCGGCATGGCTGAATCGCTTTGGTCTGGATTGATCATTGTGCCTTTCATGGTGTGGTTTGCGCCGCCAGTTTTTAATGTTGCCCCTTCATGGGTTGTGATTGCAAGTTTGGTTGTTGCTGTTGCTATGTGGGTTTTAGAACGTGTGGCCTATTTCACGTTGATCCGTGAAAAAGGTGCGGTCTATACTGTGCAAGCGGTTTATGTATCAACGCCCGCCGCAGTCATTTTTGCGATGCTCTTTTTTGGTGGAACCAATGACATTTGGCTTTGGGTTGCCATGCTTGTGTTGATGGCTGCGTTGTATTTCAACAACTCTATGCCAGCTTCCAAACTGAAGTCTGCTTAATTTCGGCATCTTCCAAATCACGCGACACGGGCACAGAATAGGTGGCAATTTTTTGCAACTGTTCTTTGGGCAGATAGCTGCGGCTGGGGTCACCAATCCAAATGTCTGCTTTAGATGTTTTCAAAAATGCCAAACATTTTTCAGCAGTTGTTTTTTCATAGAACATATCGCCAACCAAGATCACATCAACGTGCGGCGCGGCATTTGCCAACAAATTGTCTGATGTTGTTGCAATGGCGCAAGCGTTGGCTTGGGCATTAAGTTTGATTGCCGCAATTGAAAAATTATCAATATCGGCCGCCAGCACAGACAAAGCACCGGCCTTCATTGCCGCAATGGCCACCAGACCGGAGCCAGATGCAAGATCAAGAATTGTCTTGTTTTTAACAATCACTGGATTGTCTAAAATATATCGCGCCAGCGCTTGGCCGCCTGCCCAAGCAAAGGCCCAGAATGGTGGCGGCAAGCCCAATTCACCCAGTTCATCTTCCGTTTTTTGCCAAATGGGGATTGCTTCGTGGGCAAGATAGAGCTTCACCTCTGGCACCAGTGGCGGCGATAACAACTCCGTGTGCTGACGAATAAAATCAGTGTGATTCATACTAAGGCAAATAGCCAGCCATTTTGCAAATATGGCGCCACTCAACATCTGCCACAGGCTGAACCGACAGCCTGGAATTGACCACCAACACCATATTTTTCAACGCGGCTTCAAGTTTAATTTCATCCAGCGTCACTGGTTTTGGCAACGCTGCCACTGCGCGCACATCCACACATTCCCATGCCGGAAGATCAGCCGTGGAGTCTGGGTGGACAAGTTTGCACACTTCCACAATGCCAACCACAGCCTTGCCAATATTGGAATAATAGAAAAAGCCCTGATCGCCCAATTGCATTTTGCGCATGTTGTTGCGGGCTTGATAGTTGCGAATGCCTGTCCATTCTTCGCCAGCCGGGCCTTTGGCCACCAGTTGTGGAAAGGAAAATACATCAGGCTCGGATTTGAAAAGCCATTTTGCCATTATTTCGCATCCGGATTTTTCAACGCCCAACGCCACGCCTTTATTTCCACTGATGCAAACAAGCCAGCTCGCTTATACGGATCATTGCTGGCGATATGTTCGGCGCTGGCGCGATCATTGGCTTCAATCATCACCAAGCTGCCGATTGGGTTTGCTGCGTCATCCAAAAATGGCCCGGCAAATTTCAGGGCATCACCCAAACTTGCAAGATAGGCCAAATGTTCTGGGCGCATTTTGGCGCGCAGTTCTGTGCTGTTAGAATTGTCTGTACAAAGCAGTGCGTAAAGCATTTTGGGTTTCCTAATGATTTTCAGTTCGAATGGGGCGATTGAGCAGTTTTTTAATTTCGTTTTCTGGGCTGGAACTGCCCTCAACAACGGCAGCGAC
>JAYUHQ010000262.1:0-10217 GCA_043766895.1 Aestuariivirga sp. | reverse complement strand
TGAAAGAACTTCCAGCCTTGCTGATTGTTTTTGCCAGGCTTGGCATTGCAGCGGCAATTCTGCTTCCGGTTCATTGGTATTTCCAAGGGGCGCTGCCGACAGATTCTAAAACGTGGATTGCTTGTGCCGGCATGTCGGTTCTCAACAATGTTTTGCCCTTCACGGCCATTTCATGGGGGCAACATTATATATCTGGCGGGCTTGCTTCGGTGATCAACGCCACCTCGCCCATGTTCGGCGCGGCATTCATGGCATTATTTGCGATGGAAACCCTGACCTTGCGCAAAGCCTTGGCGCTGGCGCTGGGACTGGTGGGTGTTGTGGTTCTGAAAGAGGGCAAGTTTGGCGATTTAGGCGCACAAAGTTTGGGAATTTTGGCTGTTACATTCGCTTCGGCTTGTTATGGCCTTTCAACGGTTTGGGCAAAGAAGCGTTTAATGGGCATTGCCCCGATGACAATTGCCACGTGCCAGCTTTTATCATCCGCCACCATCATGGCCGTATTGGTTGCCATATTTTCTACACCGACACTTTATTTTCAGGCGTTAGCACAAACTTGGGCGGCGCTTATTGGCCTTGCTGCACTTTCAACGTCTATCGCCTATCTGATTTTCTTTCGGATCAACAAACGATCTGGGCCATCATTTGTAGTTTTGGTCACCATGCTGGTTCCAATATCTGCAATTTTTCTTGGATATTTTGTGTTGAGTGAACATTTAAGTGTGGTGCAATTGGTGGGTGCTGCAATAATTTTTAGCGCCTTGCTGATTATTGACGGGCGGGTGTTGCAAAAAATCGGTATTAAATTGGCTTAGCCAATACGCCACCGGCTGTGGCAATTTTTACACCCGTGGTTCCCGGAAACGTAAGCGGCAAGCCTTTGATCGAACGCACAGCCAGATAGGCCCAAGCTTCAGCTTCCATTGAATCACCGTTTAAATTCAAGTCTTCGGCTGCCACAACATTTGGCAAAAGTTGGCGCAGCGTTTTCATCATTGCTGCATTACGCCGCCCGCCACCGCAAATTACCCAACGCAACGGCGGTTGCGGAAACCAATCTTGGGCTTTGGCGATGGAATGCGCGGTTAACGCTGCCAATGTTGCTGCACCATCTTCGAAAGACAATGATGCAAAACTAAGTTTTGCAAAGCTGTTGCGATCCAATGATTTTGGCGGTTTTTCTTTAAAATAAAAATGAGCAAGCGCCATCGAAAGATGAGAGCGCGAGACTTGGCCACTCAGTGCCGTTTTGCCGCCATCATCAAACGTTTTGCCCTTATGCTGCATCATCCAATCATTCAGCATTGCATTGCCGGGGCCAGTATCAAACGCCAACAATTCATCGTTTTTGCCCACATACGTAACATTGGCCACGCCGCCAATGTTCACAAAGGCGATTGGCGTTTTGGGGGCCAAGGCGCGGTGATAGGCCGGAACAAGTGGTGCGCCCTGCCCGCCCGCGGCCACATCATGGGCGCGCATATCATACACCACGTCAATGCCGGTGGCCTTGGCCAAGGCAAAACCATCGCCCAATTGAACGGTTAATTTTGCGTCAGGCTTGTGCAAAACAGTTTGGCCATGAAAGCCGATAAGATCTATTTTTGAATCACTTAAATGAAAGTGTTCAACAAATTTCTTCACTGATTCTGCGTGCCATTGTGTGATTAAGTGTTCAGTGTGCGCCAACGATCCGGGCCTGTCTTGGCGCTTTTGAATTTGAACAGCATCGACCAATGCTTTGCGCAAAAGCTGTTGTTGTTCGGCGTTATAGCCATATGTGGCAGATGGGCCGCGTTTGACGAAGGTTTCACCATCAGTTTCTAGAAGCGCCACATCAATGCCATCAAGCGATGTGCCAGACATTAAACCCAATGCACGATAGATTTTTGACACCGCCACCTCCCCTTGATAAGAGGCCCTTATCATGACCCAATATAAATCAGATTTTCTTAACACATTAACCCAACGTGGCTTTATTCATCAATGCTCTGATTTTGCGGGCTTGGATGCACTGGCTGCGGCCAAAAAACTGGTGGCTTATATTGGTTTTGATTGCACGGCCCCTTCGCTTCATGTGGGTTCACTTGTGCAAATTATGTTGCTCCACTGGCTGCAACAGACAGGCAACAAGCCAATTGTGTTGATGGGTGGCGGCACAACGCGGGTGGGTGACCCATCGGGCCGCGACGAAAGCCGCAAAATTCTATCGCTCGACGATATTGAAAATAACAAACGTGGCATCCAGCAAGTGTTTGCAAAGTTTTTGGAATTTGGCGCGGGTGCCACACAATCCATGATGGTCGACAATGCCGAATGGTTGACCACGCTGAACTATATCGACATGTTGCGCGATGTGGGCAAGCATTTCAGCGTCAACCGCATGTTGGCAATGGATTCGGTGAAGCTGCGGCTTGAGCGTGAACACGAACTTTCGTTCATTGAATTTAACTATATGGTTTTGCAGGCTTATGATTTTAGCGAGTTGGCGCGGCGCTATGGCTGCAATTTGCAAATGGGTGGCAGCGACCAATGGGGCAATATTGTCAACGGCATTGATCTTGGCCGCCGCATGGGAACGCACCAACTTTATGCTTTAACTTCGCCTTTGATTACACTTTCGTCGGGCGCAAAGATGGGCAAAACGGCTTCGGGTGCGGTTTGGCTTAATGCCGACATGCGTTCACCTTATGAATATTGG
This sequence comes from Aestuariivirga sp., assembly GCA_043766895.1. Classification (GTDB taxonomy): domain Bacteria; phylum Pseudomonadota; class Alphaproteobacteria; order Rhizobiales; family Aestuariivirgaceae; genus Aestuariivirga. Next base: position 7,516 of record JAYUHQ010000262.1, on the reverse strand, counting down.
CAATTTTGGCGCAACACTGAAGATGCCGATGTGGCGCGTTTTTTAAAGCTGTTTACAATTTTGCCGATGGCAGAAATTGCCAAGCTTGAAGCCTTGGGCGGGGCAGAAATCAACGATGCCAAAAAGATTTTGGCCAATGCAGCAACAGCCTTGTTACATGGCCAAGCAGCAGCAGATGAAGCAGCCGAAACCGCCCGCAAAACTTTTGAAGAAGGCACATCGGCTCAGGGGCTGCCCACCGTGAACGTGACTTTGCCCATTGGCATTTTACCAGCTTTGGTGCTGGCGGGTTTGGCCACATCCAACGGTGATGCCAAGCGTTCAATCCAAGGTGGGGCTGTAAAGGTGAATGATGTTTTAGTGGCTGATGATAAGATGCAACTTGCAACAGCCATGCTGAATAGCGATGGCGCAATTAAGCTTTCAATGGGCAAAAAGAAGCACGTTTTGCTGAAACAAAGCTAAATCGTTTTATGGTTTTGTTCCGGCTGCGGGTGCGGCAGGCGCGCCTTTCGGGCTGAAATCAAATAACCTGCGGAAAATGCCCGGTGCCAAGGCCGAAAGTGGATTGACCTGCACTTGCGGTGTGTTCAGCGTTCCGCCGATAGAATATGTAACGCCGAAAATGCCTTCATTATAATTGCCGCCGCTGAGAATATCGCCAATCACCGGCACATTGTTAAATGCCCGCGAAAGCCCACAGGCCGGCACAACAGTGCCCGAAACATCAAGCGCATTATCAGTTTTGCGCACAACGCCATCAGCGGTGGCGCACATGTCTGTGCCGCGCACCGTTACGTTTTTAAAACGGATAAAATTACCATCGGCCGTGAACGGCAGATAAAGCGTGTTGAACGAGACGCCATCTTTGCGCGGGCCGGTTTTGGTGGGCTGGCCACGCTTATCAAGCTGGGCCAAGGTTGCTTCATTGCGCACATCAAAATTGTGGATGATCAAATTGCCGTTGCGTATGGGCGAACCTTCTTCGTTGCCAATCAAGGCATAAAAATCAAGTGCGCCGCCCGCTATCTTTGAATAGAAATTTGCCGCGCGCATGGTTGATCCGGCATCAGAACTTTTCACCCGCATTTCGCGGCCTTCAGGCAACGGCACCACTGTGGCATGAATGGATTGGCCGTTGAGATAAGTGCCTTGCAAATTTGCTTCGGCAATTTTGCCAGCCCGCGCGCGCAACGTGGCGGAAACATCGGTCACCACCTCGCCACGGTTCGCAATAACTTTGTCAAAATGCGCGCGCATCGTAAAGTCTTGCGATGTGCTTGCCTTGGCCGCACCCGCAGTTGCCTTTGGAATTGGCGAAATTAGTGTTTTGATATAAGGCCTTGCATCGAAGTTTGTACCTGTAATTTGAAGATCAATTGTGCCGTCGCCCGGAATTGCACGAACGCTGAACACGTTTTCATCATCCAATTTAATTTCATCCATGGCCACGGCTTTCAATTTGCCTTGGCTGGTCAATTCGATGGCGCCACGCAAATGCAAGCCTTCACCATCCAACTTAAAATCTTGAATGCTGCGCCCCGCATCAGAGTTCTTCACTTGAAAAGAAGCAAATGTGCCTTCTGTTGCTGCCCGCTTCCAGCTGATGGCGGCCAACCGCATGGCGGCGTTAGAAAGATCAGCCTTGATATCAAACACCGAATTGCCCGCATCATCTTTTTGCATTTTTGCTTCAACGGGCACGGGGCCAGTTAAATAGTCTGAAAGTTTGATGCCCATTTTTTCGCGGCTTTTTTCATCAAGCACGGCTGAAAAACTGGCCGTTGCATTGCCACCGTTGCGCGGCTTGCTCCACACAATTTTGGCCGGAAGGCCGTTGATTTTGGCTGGGCCCGCCACATCAATTTTTTCAGGGCTAACCGAAATATCAAAATTGCCCTCGGTTAAATCCATTCCGGGGGCAACATCAGGGGCCACAACATTTTGAATTGCCACGTCTGTTGTAAACTGAACGCGTTCTTTGGGCACATCTTTAATCATTGGAAATTTGAGCGCAATTTTCACATGGGCATCACCCTTCACGTTGGGAAAATCTGCCAACGTTTCGGGTTTGATCATTTTTACATCCGGCTGCGCGGCAAAAGCCAGCATCGATTCAACCGGGCCTTCAAGATCAAAATTAAACGTTCCCGGCACTTCAACGGCCAGAAGATTGCTCGCTTGAAACCTGCCACTTTTCAAAGCGATCACTTCGCCACTATCAAGTTTAGAAGTGCCCCCATTAATTTTCAAATCAAAGTCGTTATCAACAAGCCGCGCTTCGCCTGTTGCATCGCTGACCACTGGCAAGCTTTTAAAATAATGCGTGGTTACATTTTTCAATGTGAAACTAAAGTCCACTGACCCATCGGGATTGCGGAAGTTCTTTTTTGCTTCTGCCAAAGCATTTTCAGCAAAGTTGATTTGGAACGTGCCTTCGGCCACTTGGCCTGATGTTACATTCTCATTAATCCAATCGCGCGAATGAGGCGCCACGATGGGAGGCCACAAAGACTTCAACAAACCAGCGGAAATATCGCGCACACGGCCCGCAACATGCACACCAGGAGATTTTTCCCCGCCCGTCACATAGCCGCGCAGGCGCACCCCTGTGTTGGCCGCTGTGATAACCAAATCATCAATCGTCAACTTGGCCTCGTCAACCGAAGCTTGGCCAGAAAATTCAATCTTGTCGACAAGTGTGTCAGATATTTCGCTGGTGTCTTCGGCGGCTTTTTTTGTGGCAAGTTTCAACGCGATGGCCGTGAGCTTGCCTTGCGGGGTGCGTAATGCCTGAAGCGACCCTGATAGATCCACGCGCCGCCCGGCCACAACCAAGCTTGAATTGGCAATGTCAAAACTGCTGGAATCTGGCACATAGGCAACGCGCAAAGCCCCTTCATCAATGCTAATCGGCACTGCGAAATAATCTGGCAATGTAATTGTGCCGGGCTTTGCTTGAAATTCACCAGCAGCAGAAATCAAAGCGCCATCCGCACCCGTTTCAAATTCAACATGGCCTGAAAGTGGGGTGGTTACGGCGGCAAATTGTGAAAGTGCAAATATCTTTTGTGCCACGTTGGCGGGCACCACGTTGTCGAGGGTTGAACTTACTTCGAATTTTTTGCTTTCATGGCGATAGGTTGCCGAAAGTTCGGCGTGCCACGGTTTTGCACTTGTGGCCACATCAATTTTGGCCAGAACAACAAAGCCATAAGGCATTTTTTTATACGTCAAATCAGCGCGCGGGGCATGCCAGGTTGCTGCATTGCCGTCGTCGACCACATCCAATGTTGCATCGGTTATGCGAATATCTTCAAGAGCGGCAAGGCTGCCCGTTTGATCGCGTTGATCAAGCAGGTCAATAATCCGCGAACCCGTGGTTTCAATGCCTTGGGCCACAGCTGCTGGTGATTCGGGGGCAATGCTCGATTGATCAGATTTACCTTCAGCACTTTGTTGGGATGCGCCAAAATCGAGCAGGGATGAACCATTCAGACCCAAAAAAAGCGAGCCATCGATATTGCGCCTGACACTAATTTTAGGGCCGATAAATTCCAAGCTGCGCGGGCTTATTTGCCCATAGAGCAACGCCGCTTTGTCTAAGGTCACGGCAGCTTGCGGCGACGTGGCCAGAATGTTTCCGGCTGTATCGGTTAAAACCAAATTGTTGAACCGAATATTGGGGATGTTGGTTCGAGGGTCGATGGCGAGGAATGAATCGCCCAATTTAATTGTCATGCCATGCAACTCGTTTGAAATTGCATTTTCAATTTTCTGATGCAAGAAACCCACGGCCACTGGCCCACGCGTGAGACGCAGGTAAAGGCCACCTAGGCCTATTGCCACAAGGGCAAAAACCGAAAGAAGGCACAAAACAACAATTTTAAATATCTTAAACTTCAATCTCGCCGACCAGAACCTTTGTCCATTGTGGGTGAAGACTCAAAACAAATCACGCTTATGGCTTTTCCCACCAAATGCAATTTGTTCCAAGCCCAAAGGCCAGCAAAAAAAGGCCAAAGAAAGGCAATGTATTTCACGCAAGACAGGCCTGAGATTTAGGGTTAGAAGTGAATGGTTCAATAGCGTTTGAGGCGAAATAGAATGGTTTTTGGTTTTGGAAAAAAACGTGTGATCGAGGAAATTCGGCAACTGCCGACAGAACCTTCATTTATTGCACGCGACACCAGTTTTGAAGGCAATATTTCGAGCGATGGCGAAATCCATATTGATGGCGAATTGCGCGGGTCGATTCGGGCCCATACGTGTTTGGTTGATTCGCATGGCGAAGTTCAGGGCGGAATTTCTGCGCAGTTTGTTGTTGTGCGCGGCCGCGTGATTGGCCCCATCACCGCGGCACAAGTTACAATTCAAGCCGGTGCCCATGTTGAAGGCAACGTGATCAATGAAAATATCATCATTGAAAATGGTGCCCACATCATTGGGTCCATCACCCGCAGCGCTTTGGCATCGCAACCTTTGGGCAAAGATCGTTTTTTTGAAGCTGGCGATGATGGGATAGAAAATGAAAACATTCTGCCGATGAAATTGGTGAAATAGTTTAGTCGATATCTTCAACACCATCAGGGCCACCGCCGTGGATGCGCTGGGCCAAGGAGGCTTGAATAAAGTCATCAAGTTCGCCGCCTAGAACCGCCGCGGGATTGGTGCTGGAAAAACCGGTGCGCAAATCTTTGATCAATTGATAGGGTTGCAAAACGTAAGAACGAATTTGATGGCCCCAACCGTTATCAGTTTTTTTGGCGTTGGCTGCGTCTACCTTATCTTGCTTTTTTTGCAGTTCCATTTCGTAAATGCGAGCTTTCAGCATTTTCATGGCGGTGGCGCGGTTTTTGTGTTGCGACCGTTCAGCTTGGCAAGCCACAATAATGCCGGTTGGCATGTGGGTGATGCGTACTGCGGAATCGGTTGTGTTAATGTGTTGGCCGCCAGCACCTGAGGCGCGATAGGTATCAATCTTCAAATCGCTTTCAAGAATATCAACCACAATATTATCGTCAATGACTGGATAGGCCCAAGCCGAACAAAATGATGTGTGTCGGCGCGCGTTGGAATCATAAGGCGATATGCGCACCAAGCGATGAACGCCGCTCTCGGTTTTCAGTTTGCCGTAGGCATTGTGGCCTTTGATTTGAAGCGTGCATGATTTTATGCCCGCTTCTTCACCATCATGTTGGTCAAGCACTTCAACTTTATACTTGTTCAAGTTGGCCCAACGCACATACATGCGCATCAGCATTGAAGCCCAATCTTGGCTTTCGGTGCCACCAGCACCTGCGTTAATTTGCAAATATGAATCGTTGCCATCTGCTTCGCCTGAAAGCAGCGCGTCAAGTTCAATGGCAGCCACGTCATGTTTCAATGCTGTCAGCGCTTTTTCGGCTTCAAGCACGATGGAGGCATCGCCTTCGCTTTCGCCCATCGCAATCAATTCTGTATTGTCGGCAACCGATTGTTCGATTTTCAGAATGCCATTGATGCGGCCATCAAGCTCTTGGCGGCGCTTCATCACCTCTTGGGCTTTTTGAGGATCATTCCAAATCGAAGCGTCTTCGGCTTTGGCGTTTAGTTCAGCAAGTTCGCGGACTGAGTTATCCCAGTCAAAGATGCCTCCTGAGCAGGCCCAAGGACTGCTCGATTTCTTCAATGGCTTTGATAATTTCCGCGCGCATAATGTTCTTTCAAATAAAAATGTTGATGGGGCTCAATAGAGGCCGCCGCCGCCGTTCGTCAACCCGCCATCTTGTGCGGCTGGCTGATCGGCGGGTTGGTCTGGCTGGATGGGCTTTGTAGCGGGCACCAAAACAACGCCGTCTCCGGGCTGTGCTGCAGCAATAGGCTTTGCCGATCCGCTACCAATTACGATGTTGTTTGAGGGAGGCTCATCACCGGGTTTAAAGCTTTCGAGGATCACCCCATCTTGGCCATAGATTCCGCGTTGGCCCGTGTTCACATGAATGGGTATCAGTTCTATGCCACGGGGCACGCGAAAGGGCACAGCGGCTTTGTCACGCAATGCAAGGCGCATAAAATCTGCCACGATCGGGGCGGCCAGCTCACCACCCGTGCGGCGCTTGCCCATGGGCTTTGGCGTGTCAAATCCAACATAAACGCCCACCGTCAAATCTGGGGTAAAGCCTATAAACCACGCATCTTTTTCATCGTTCGACGTGCCGGTTTTTCCAGCCACAGGTTTGCCCACAATTTGCACTTTTTTGCCCGTGCCGCGTTCAACCACGCCTTCCATCATCGAGGTGATTTGATAGGCGGTGTAAGAATTCATCACAGTTTCGCGCGTGTCGATCAAATCAGGCTCGGCCATGCCAGCTTCATAATGATCAACCTTGCAGGCTGAACAATCACGCATATCATGGCGAAAAATGGTGCGGCCAAAGCGGTCTTGAATACGATCAATCAACGTGGCTTCAACTTTTTTTCCGCCATTGGCAATCATGCTATAGGCCGTTGTCATTTTTAAAAGCGTGGTTTCGCCAGCGCCCAAGGCCATGGCAAGCTGATGAGGCATGTGATCATAAATGCCCAAGCGCTGGGCCAAATCCGCCACTTTGGTAATGCCCATGGCATCAGCCAAGCGCACTGTCATGGTGTTGCGAGATTGTTCAATTCCGCGGCGAAGGGTGGATGGGCCATAAAAATCTTTTTCATAATTCTTCGGTTTCCAAACGTCACCGTTTGGCATTTTATATTCGACAGGCGCATCAAGAACCACCGATGCCGGCGAATAGCCGTTATCAAGGGCGGCTGCATAAACCACTGGCTTGAAAGATGAACCGGGTTGGCGCATGGCTTGAACTGCGCGGTTGAATTGGCTGGCCCCATATGAAAAGCCACCAACCATGGCGAGAACACGGCCTGTATGGGGGTCCATCGCCACCAAAGCACCAGCAACTTCGGGCACTTGCACCAAGTGATATTCACCCTCTTTACCTGAGGGTGCCACATACACAATATCGCCAACGGCAACGGCGTCAGCCGGCGTTTTAATTGCTGGGCCAAGTTTTTCGCCATCGATATATTTTTTGGCCCACATCATAAGTTGAAGTGGCACAAAACCGGTCTCACGCTTTTCTTCGAACTTTCCATCTTGCAGCGTGTGGGGTTGAAGGCCAACGGTTGCGCCCAGATCTGTTACCGCAGTAACAATTGCAATCCGCCAGGGCGCTTCATCTGCAGGCACATGATAGGTGGCAAGGCTTTTGGCCCAATCCCCACCGTCTAGCGTCACATGGTCTTCAGGGCCGCGATAACCGCGTTGGCGGTCAAAGCTGATCAGCCCCCGCGCCACGGCTTGGCGGGCAAACAATTGAAATTTAGGATCAAGCGTTGTGCGAACCGAATAACCGCCCTTGTTCAAGGTGTCTTTGCCATATTTGACAACCAGTTCGCGGCGCGCCTCTTCAGCAAACGACTCAGCCGAAAAAAGCTGCGCCCCAAATGGCCGCGGATTTACTTTTAAAGGTTTTGCCAAAGC
>JAYUHQ010000261.1:0-3880 GCA_043766895.1 Aestuariivirga sp. | reverse complement strand
AATGAAGCTTGGCCACAATGCCCGCGTTTTCAGCGGGGCCTGCCATGAGCGAAATCAAATCAAACTTGCGCGATGGCGAGATGACAGCCGTGCGTTTTGCTGCCAGCATGTTGTGCAAAATCCAACCCTCGGCACCTTCACTATCGCGGATGCGCCGCCAGGTTTCAAACTCGGCAGTAATTTCCACCGGAAGGCCTTTGGATTGAAAAACCCAAGCCACAGCGTGGTCGCTGGATGGGCCTTTGCGCACATTCACCTTTTCAGTTTTCAGCGATACAAACCGCGGCACTGGCAAGCCCGATGGCCCAAGTTGGGGTGCAGTGGTGGTTGCAACTGTGCCCGCATTGGCGGCCATGGCAATGTTCGAAAGCGCATTTTTGTGCCCAAACAATGAATAGCCAACCCCCGCAGCCAGAAGCAGGCAAGCGCCTGCTAAAATGGCAGACGTGAAACGGTGTCTGACTTTCGATCTTTTGGCCATAAATGCCCCGGTTGAAGCCCCTAAACTTGCGCAATTAAAGTTAAGATTGTGTCAATTCTTCATGGCCGCTATCGCTGACGCCATGGGCAGATATACACATCGAATCACAAAAACTCAATTGATGGCCAAAGGCTGGTCTTCGCTTTCAAGGCTTGAAGTTGAAGCCACCGCCACAGATGGCACAATTCAAACTCTGTTGCGCGAAGTGGCTGACCATGGCCATGGCGCTGCCATTTTGCCAGTGGACCATGCGCGAGGCATGTGCCTGCTGGTTAAACAATGGCGCGCGGGTGCCGCATTCACTGGCCATGATGGCTGGTTGATTGAAGCCTGTGCCGGCCTGTTGGATGCTGATGACCCGGAAGGCTGTGTCAAGCGCGAGGCGCTGGAAGAGTTGGGCTGCATCATGCACAATGTGAAACATCTCACCACATGTTTTGCAACGCCCGGCGCGGTTTCTGAAAAAACCAGCCTGTTCGTGGCTGACTATACGCTGGCAGATCGTATCCACGCGGGCGGTGGTTTAAGTGTTGAACATGAAGATATTGAAGTTATAGAAATGCCGCTGAGTGAAGCTTATGCGATGATTGCAACCGGCGGCATTTGCGATGCGAAAACAATTATTTTGTTGCAACATGCCACGTTCATAAAGCCCATGATCACAAACAGGTGAATTGCTGAATGTTTCTGCCTTTGGCAGATGGCACCTATAAGGAGAATTCCATGATCAACCGTCGTTCTGCATTAAGGCTTTTTGCCGCGTCAACACTTTTGCCGTTTGCGCCAAAAGCCTTTGCCGCAGATTGGAAAGCGGTTGAAGCCGCGGCCAAAGGCCAAGAAGTGTTCTTCAATGCTTGGGCCGGATCAGACACCATCAACGCCTATATCGCTTGGGCGGGTGATGAAGTGACGAAGCGTTTTGGGGTGAAGCTTAATCACGTCAAAATTACCGACACGGGCGAGGCGGTTAAACGCGTGCGCGATGAAGTTGGCGCTGGAAAAAAAGACGGCTCAGTTGATATGATCTGGATCAACGGTGAAAATTTTCATGTGATGAAAACCGAGAAATTATTGTTTGGGCCTTTTGCCAATGATCTGCCCAGTTTTGTCAATGTGGATACCCAAGGCAAGCCCACCACGCTGCAAGATTTTTCTGAATCGACCGACGGTTTGGAAAGCCCATGGGGCATGGCCCAACTGACATTTTTTGCCGATGGCGCAAAAGTGGCCAAGCCGCCCCTCAGCATGGTTGAATTGTTAGAGTTTGCCAAAGCCAACCAAGGCCGTTTCACCTATTCGGCGCCGCCTGATTTTCACGGCACCACGTTTGTAAAGCAGGCCATGGTTGAAGCTGTTGCAGATCGGTCGATCTTTGCCAAGCCAATTCACAAAGCGGGCTTTGAAGCAGTGGCCAAGCCCCTTTATGAATTTCTGGATGCGCTGCGCCCCAACCTGTGGCGGCAGGGCAAGCAATATCCCAAAACCCAAGCCGAAATTACGCAGATGGTGGCTGATGGTGAAGTGTTGATAGGCTATACCTTCAACCCCAATGAAGCGGCAAATTTGGTGGCTTCAGCCAAATTGCCCAAATCCACCATTGCTTGGCAAAACAGCGGCGGCACCATTGGCAACACCCATTTTGTGGCAATTCCGGTGAATGCCAAGGCCCAAGCGGGCGCACAAGTGGTGGCGAATTTCTTGCTCTCCCCCGAAGCTCAAGCCCGCAAAGCGGATTTGAAAACCTGGGGTGATCCAACGGTGTTGAATGTTGCAAAACTTGGTGGCGATGATGCCAAGCTTTTTGCGGCAACATCAGCACCAGGCAGTGTGAGCATTCCGGGCCCAACACTTCTTGAACCCCATGCCAGTTTTGTAAAATTAATTGAAGAAAGTTGGCTTGCCAAATACGGCCAAGGTTAAGTCTCCACTTCTCCACAAATTCGCATTAAACAACACACCATGACGAAGAGATTCGACGTTGCGGTGATTGGGTGTGGCGTGGTGGGGCTGGCGATTTTGCGCAAGTTTGCCATGGCGCGTGTTTCATGTGTTGGGCTTGAGAAGGGCGCTGATATTTTATCAGGCGCGTCCAAGGCCAACAGCGCCTTGTTGCACACCGGCTTTGATGCGCCAGCAAAATCAATTGAACTGGCGTGTATGAAAGCGGGCTATCAAGAATATTTGGCCATCAGGCAAAAGCTTAACCTGCCGCTTTTGGAAACCTCTGCCATTGTGACAGCGTGGAATGATGATGAGTTGCACAAGCTGGAAGGCATTGAAGCCAAGGCCCGCGCCAATGGTGTGGGTGATGTAAAGCGCCTTTCACAGATTGAGCTGCGCATTCGTGAGCCGCAACTTTCAAAGCAAGCATTGGGCGGCCTTTTGGTGCCGGGCGAACATGTGATTGACCCGTGGTCTGCCCCCTTGGCCTATGCCCATCAGGCAATGGCTCATGGTGCAGAAATTATGCGCAATGCTGAAGCGACAGGTGCTGAATTTAAAAATGATGAATGGCATTTAAAAACAGCGGCAGGCGATGTGAACGCACGCGTCATCATCAATGCAGCCGGGCTTTATGGCGATTATGTTGAAGCCTTGGCCCATGAACCCAGTTTTAAAATAAAGCCGCGCAAAGGCCAGTTTGTGGTGTTTGATAAACCCGCCTCAAAATTATTGCGCAGCATTGTGTTGCCAGTTCCGCAAGAGCGCACCAAAGGCGTTGTGGCGTTCAGAACCATATTCGGCAATTTTGCCATTGGCCCCACGGCTGAAGAAACCGATGAACGTGAAAATGCATCAACCGACACTGCAACACTGGAAAAACTAAAAGCCCGCGCCACCCAAATGGTGCCAGCATTAGCGAGTGTTGATGTAACGGCAATTTATGCAGGGCTTCGCCCCGCAACAGAACACAAAGATTATATCATTGAAGCATTGCCGAAAGAACATTGGATAACTGTTGCAGGCATTCGCTCAACGGGTCTTACAGGGTCGCTTGGCATTGCCCAACATGTGGCCAAGCTTTATTCAAAACATTTTGGCAAATGGCCCAAGAAATTGCCTGAACCGATTTATACGCCTGTTGCCAATTTGGCCGAGCATTCAATCAGGCCATATATGCGCGGCGGCGAAATAATATGCCATTGCGAATGGGTGACGCGTGGTGAAATTGAAGCGGCCTGTTCAGGCCCGCTTCCTGCAGGCGATTTAGGCGGATTAAAACGCCGCACGCGCGCCACCATGGGCCGCTGCCAAGGGTTTTATTGCGCGGCGCATGTGTCTGCCGCTTTCGAGAAGGCGCGTCATGGAACATCATAATGTGGTGATCATTGGTGGCGGGCCAGCGGGCCTTGCAACAGCGCTTGAACTTCAACGCGGTGGCGTAAACGACGTTGTGGT
>JAYUHQ010000260.1:0-1370 GCA_043766895.1 Aestuariivirga sp. | reverse complement strand
CCCATTTTCTCGAAATGAGTTCCAGCTTTGGCGCATCTGCGCCAAAGCTTGGTCAAGCTTGTCTAAGCCAACGCGTCCCACAACACGGTTCATCGCCATGCTTTCATAAAAATTGAAATCAAGATCAAGGCCATAAGTTGCGCCAATTTTTTCACGCACATCGGCAAACAATCGAGATTTTGAACCCTCAGCAAATATTTTAGCCAGCATATTGCCAGAAAGCCATTCCTGCAATGTTTCTGGCCGCTTGTTGATACTGCCAAAATTCACAACCGCTTGGGCCCCGCCGTCGCCCTTCACCCTAATCACATCAGCGCCAACAACTTTTAAAGCGCCGCCCGCCGGAAATTTAAGGGGCCCTTCTTTGGGCAGGTCTTTTAAAACAATGTCCACCAGTTGGCCGGCCCGTTCAGGCGCAATATCAGCCATCACGGCCACCAAAATATTTTTGGTGATCAGATGATTATGCAACCAAGGTTGCAGTTGGGCCAATTCAACGGCCCGAAGATCAGCCGCATGGGGCGAAAAATATTGGGCATAAGCTTCAGCGTTAACGCCGGCGTCAACAAAACTTGCGAAGGCTTTCACTTCCGCTGAAAGTTCATTTTCTTCGCGTTGCTTTGCCATTTGCTCACGCAAGCGCAGCATGGTTTTTTCAGCCAAAACCGGCTTGGTCAAAACCTGGTTTGCCAAAACCACCGCCCGATCAATTCCGCGCGAAGGCGCTGAAATATCAAGATAGGTCTGATCACTGTTGGCATTTAAGTTGAACCGTGCCCCCGCATCGCGAAAGCTTTCATAGGTTTCAGCGGCAGAAAGCGAACTGGTTCCGCCAGCTTTGGCCGTTGCTGTGGCAACATAACCCGCCGCATAAGTTTTTTGATCATCGCATACAAGGCCACATTCAAATGCGAAGGACAATGAAACTGCATCCTGAATTTCTGAATTTGCCAAACTGAAATGAATGCCCATCGGGCTGGTATATTCATGCATATCCAGTTGATCGGCATTGGCACCAAAATTACAGCCGCTGAACATTAAACACGCCGATAGAAACGCAAGCCTTTTCAAATGCTGCATCATTGTGCCGCTCCTGCTGGTGCTAACACCGCCACACCCACACGTCCGTCTTGCCCAAGGGATTTCAAAAGCACGTTAACATCATTCAATTTCAAATCATGAAAATTGGCATATTCATCAGCAGCTTTTTCATAGCCATATTGGGCCGCAGTTTGGCCCAGAATGCTAATGCGGCTTTCGACATCATCCCATTCATCGCGGATGAAAAAGCGTTCGCGAAGCCTGTTGAAGGTTTTTTCAGAAATGCCATGCTGTGAAAGATCGGCAAAATATTTTTCAAAAATATCAAC
>JAYUHQ010000259.1:0-26063 GCA_043766895.1 Aestuariivirga sp. | reverse complement strand
CCCCGCGCAAATTCTTGTGAACTTCAGCACGCAAAGAATCAAACTGGAGGTAGACTTCAAAGCCCGGTTTGAATTTTTCCAGCTCAGCCACAAACGCTGGATCTTGCGCGATGCGAATGCCGTTGGTGTTCAGCATGATGTGACGAATTGGCCTGCGTTTTGCAGCAACAATAATTTCTAAAATCTGCGGATGAATGGTGGGTTCCCCACCAGAGAGTTGCAGCAAATCTGGTTCCCCCTCACTCTTCACCAGCGCATCCATCATTCTTTCAATGTCTGCTAGCGGTCGGTGATAGGTTTTGGCGGTTGATGAATCAGCAAAGCAAACCGGGCACGAAAGATTGCAGGCTTCGTTCACATCAATGAGGGCTAAGCACGAATGCTGCTCATGATCAGGGCACAAACCACAATCGTAAGGGCAGCCCAGTTCTGTGCGCGTTTGAAATTCGAGCGGCCTGTCACCCGGCTTTAAATAGTCGTGCGCCAATTTGTAAAATGCAATATCGGTCGAGATCAGCGCTTTTTCCACGCCATGGGTTTTGCAGCGCTTTAAATAATAAACGCATCCATCATCAAAAATTATCTTCGCAGGCACCAGCGCCATGCATTGCGAACACATTGAAGTGGTTTGGCCATAAAATACATAAGGCGTAATTTTACGAATGGGCGCGTTCATGTTTCCCTCGCATCATCCATAAAGCGTAACAGGCAAGGCCCGCGCACACAAGATGGAACACATTAAGGGGGCCAACAACCGATGCATAAGGCTTCAAAAATTCCCAGGCAAAGCGCTGGGCTGCATAAAACAGCACCATCAGATAAAAGCCGTTTGCCACAAACCATCTGTTGCGTCTGGCCAACATAATCAGCGCAAATATTAAAAACGCCAACATCGAGAAAGACTCATAAAGTGCAACGGGATGGCGCAAAACACCATCTCCCAGATCAACAGCCCATGGCAAAGTGGAAGCTGTTCCAAATGTCTCGTCGGCCAAACCTGCAAGCTGACAGCCCCAACGCCCCACCACAACGGTGGTTGCAAAGGCCGGCACGAACACAATGCCGGTGGAACCCCTAATGCCATGGCGATATTTATAAATTTCAATGCCAGCAATGCCGCCCGCTAAAGCGCCAACGATGCTGCGGCCCACGCCTGGAAGATGTGTAAGCCACAGATTTAAAGTTCCAAAACCAAAGCCACCCAGTGCTGCGCCAATAAGCAGCGCTGCCGCATAACCCAAACCCGCACTTTCAATTTTCGCCATCGCCGCAGAAAGCCGCCACCGATAGACCAACACCGTCATCACCATCGAACACACCGATGCCAACAAATCGAAAACTGTGTGAATGACCATCTCGTCTTTAGCCGCTTAAGTCTTTCTCTCTATCCAACTTTTTCTGAAATTTGCCTTGAATAATATCGACAATAACCAAAGCGGCGAGAATGAAATAAAATGTGCTCTTGGCCATTGGTTCGACAGCAAAACCGAAGAAAGAGATGTGCGCAGTGTGGCCACCATCGGCCACAAGCATAACGCCAACCAACAACAAAACGAACAGGCCCAACACTTCATAAAGTCTGTTTTTCTGCAGAAACCGCGCCACTTTATCTGCAGCGACAATTGAAATGAGTCCAGCCAAAACCACTGAAACCAACATGATGGCAAGATTACTTGTGAAAGCAATTGCAGCCACCACCGAGTCGAACGAAAAAACCAGACACATAAAAGTAACCGAAGCGAGGACTGAACTGACCGAGGCAGCAGAACCATTCCCTGCCCCCTCATTTTCCAAATCATTTACGGAAAGCATGTGATGAATTTCGCGGATAGCGGTGCGGATCAACATCAAGCCACCAAACATAACAATCAATGCGTGGCCACTCAACGCAGTGTGAATCCAAGATTGATCGATACTGAAAAATGGTTCTTCCAAAGCGCCGATTAATCGCAGCACTATAAAAAGCAAAACAACACTCATCGCCAAAGAGATAAGCGTTCCAACGCGGCGCACAAAGGCTTGTCTATTCAATGCGGCGCGCCGGGCTTCTATTGAAATATAAAGAAGATTGTCAAAGCCCATAACAACTTCGAGCGCGGTCAAAATCAAGATCGTAAAAAAACTGCTGAACGAAAAAAGCGCAACAAAGTCTTGGGCGAATTTATCAAACAACTGCGTCTCCTCGACCCACATTAATGGCTACTTACGCAACTATCATGCGCAAATGGCACTTGTAAACAAAAGTGCCGGACATAAAGATTTTTGTCCGGCACGATTTCAGCATGTTGATTTTTGGAGACTATTGAAGTTCCAAAGCGTCTTTAATAATTTTGCTCAACTCTTCGCGGCGATAAGGCTTCATGATGATGAAGCCATTTTTAAAGCGCGGCTCATCTTGGTGCACCATGGCCCCTTTGGGATAGCCTGATGTGTGAACCACTTTTAAATCTGGCTTCAAGCTTTGCGCGGCTTGGGCCAAATCAAAACCATTCATGCCACCGGGCATCACCACATCTGAGAACATCAAATCAATATCAGCATTTTCTTGAAGTTGGGCCAAAGCTTGGAAGCCATCGCCAGCCTCAATCACGTCATAACCAAAATCTTCAAGGAAGCCACAAGCCACCGCACGCACCGCCTCTTGATCTTCAACGACAAGAATTTTCGGTTTGCGTTTTACAAGAGGTTCGACTGGTTTGGTTTCGGTCAACGCGATTGGCAATACCGCTGCAGGCGCAACGAAGGGCAAATCTGTTTGGCTGGGCAGATACATTTTTACTGATGTGCCATGACCAACTTCGCTATAAATGCTGATATGGCCACCAGATTGCTTGATAAAGCCATAAACCATCGATAGCCCAAGGCCCGTGCCTTTGCCCGGCGCTTTTGTGGTGAAAAATGGTTGGAACACCTTTTCCAAAACGTCAGCTGTCATGCCGCTGCCAGAATCTGAAACCGCAACCATAATGTAATTCCCCGGAATAACTTCCGGATGTTTTTCTGCATAATATTGATCAAGATAGGCTGGCTGTGTTTCAATCGTTAAGCGGCCGCCTTTTTCCATGGCATCACGCGCATTGATCGACAAATTCAAAATGGCCGATTCAAGTTGCGATGGATCGATCAAGGCTTGAGGCAAGCCTTCCATGGTTTCAACTCTAATTTCAATATTTTCACCAATGGAACGCTCAATCAAAGGTGCCATGCCTTTAACCAATTCATTCACGCCCACAACACGCGGCGCAAGTTCCTGTTTACGGGCAACGGCCAGTAATTGCTTGGTAAGCTCTGAACCCTTGCGTGCCGCATCCACGGCTTCACCAACGCGCTTTAAAGTTTTTTCATCACTTCCAATTTTGCCATCCAACAATTGCAAATTGCCGATGATAACAGTGAGAAGGTTGTTAAAATCATGGGCCAAGCCGCCGGTCAATTGCCCGATGGCTTCCATCTTTTGGGCTTTTTGCAAACGTTCGTTCACTTGGCGCAATTCAGATGTATCGGTAATTTGCACAACCAGCTGTTCGGTTTCGCCCTGCTCGTTTTTGACCAAAGCAATTGAAGTGGCGCCCAGCACGGTTTTGCCTTCGCTGGTCACATAACGCAATTCTTGCTGCAGCACGGCAATTTCGCCGCCAAGCAATTTGTGCATGCCATTGAGAAAGAGATTGCGCTCTTCTTTATGCAGCAAGTCTTCAAACATCACGTTCTTGCTTTCTAAGTCTTCACGACCCAAAAATGTGGAAAGCGATGGATTGGCAACTTCAATGGTGCCTTGTGGTGATACCACAGCAAGGCCATGTGCGGCAGCCGCAAACGAGGCTTTAAAGCGGTTGTCGCTGCGGGTTGTTGCAATTTGTGTAATTTTGCGGCTGGTAATATCTTCCAGCATACACACCGAACGTTCAAGCTTGCCCTTATCACCGCGGTAAGCTGTCATCGACAACAACACCGTAACCAACGAACCATCTTTGCGATGAATTAAAATTTCAGCATTGCGATAAGTGCTGGTGACGAGAAATTTTGGATAAATTTCAGTGACCAGTTTGCTGCGCGACTCGATGGGCAAAAACTCACTGAAACTGCGGCCAATAATATCTTTGGCGGAATATCCAAGAGACTCACACCAAGCGCCATTGGCCGAAATCATGCGGCCAGAACCATCCATACAATGCAACATCACCGGAAGATTGGCCAATAACTTCTCATAAACGCCGCCGTTTTGATCAGGAAAAAACGGCATTGTTGCAACGGGCGCTTCACGCTTTTCGATGCGCCAAGCGGGTGCCTCATCCACAGGAATTTCCCAAGATCTCAAACCTGAAATAGGCATCGCGCGCAACTCTCCACAATCACAAGGCCACCCTAGACAAATGCGGTTAACGAGTTATTGCCAAGGTGTTGAAAGGTCGAACGTTAACTGTAAGAATTGCCAAACTGACCAAGCGTGGTGAATCAAACCTAAACAACCACCACTTGGCCACGCGCTTCGGCTGTAATTATTGCCGACAACAACCCTTCATCTGAAGTTGAATCGGGCAAATGTTGCTTTTCAACATGCGTTTTAACTTGTGGAGAGTTTGCGCCCTGCGCGATTGCTTGGCTTAATGCATTGGCTTCTGCGCGCTGGAGTGCGGCGGTCAATGCTTCTGGGCCAGAGGAAAAGGTTAACACCGGCCCCTGCCCTGTTACGCGAAACACACCATTGCCATCACCTTCCACCGCCACAATAACCTTATGGGCAACAACCCCGGCGGCAGCGCCAATGGCGTTGGCAACATCGCAATGCGGCGCAAAGATCACCTCGCACTTCAATCTTTTGGCCACTTCTGGGTAATAAATTTTTACCGGCCCACCCACTGCAACAATTGGCATATCAGGCGACAGAGCAATCGCAACATGGCCCAAATGCGCCTCACCCATGCAAACTTTATCAACCAACACATTGTTTTGAGGGGCGCCAAAGGCTGAATCCAATATAACGTGGCAAGAATTGGCCACCGCCACATTCCAGATTTTGGAACTTAAAGAATGGATACGCGCTTGGTCGGGCAATTTCATATCAATAAACCGCGCCAAAAGCTTTGCCGCCAACACCGCAGCTGGGGTGGACCAGTTATTCTGCAACCCTAAAACATGCGCAGCATCCGATGGCGTGAAAGAACAAAACTGAACAAGGCCAGCTTTACGCAAGGCATTCACCGCACGTTGGGCCGCCGCACTTGTGGCAATTTTTCGAAATGGCACGGGTCGATCTGAAATTTCGGCAAGCACTTCTGCTTCCCGCGCCGGCAAAATTTTTTTACCAACGCTTCCATCGCTGCCAAAGGGCAAAACCAAAAATTTACCATGCATCGATCCGCCCATATTATCAGCCAGATCGGCCTCTAACATTTCGACAATTTCTGGAAAACGATGAGCAATTAATGAAATAGGAACAGCACGTTGCGGCCCTAATTCAATTTTTCCATTTAACTCGATGCGCACTTCGCTATCGCCGCCAAGGCCAATGGTTTTCACGTCAATGGCGCTCACCATGGTGCGCCAGCCGCCCACTTCAGCACCCTGTTCTGCAATTTTTGGCCGCCCCGCAATCAACAAGCCCACATCCGTTGTGGTGCCGCCCATATCAGACATGATGAATTGATCTTTGCCAGAAATCCATTGCGCCCCAATCAAGCTGGCAGCTGGCCCTGAAAGCACTGTCTCAATCGGTCGCAAAGCCGCAACATCTGCCCGCGCCAAACTTCCATCGCCGCGCACCAACATCAAAGGGCAATTAAGATCGTGGGCCTTCATGCTGATGGTAACGGCTTTCACCAAATCTGAAATTCGCGAAATCAACCTGGCGTTTAATACTGCTGTTTGGGCGCGGCGCGGCGCATCAAGCGCTGAAGCCAATTGGGTTGAAAGTGTCACGGGCAACTGGGTTAACGCAGATGCCATTTCCCCAATCGCTATCTCATGGGCAGGATTGCGCACCGCAAATGCCGTGGCCACTGCTATTGCCGATACTTGGCTGGCGTGAGCCTTTAGCCATTCTTTCAGTGTGGCCAAATCCAGCGTAGCTAATTCATTGCCATTGTGGTCATGGCCGCCCTTCATTTGCAAAATGGGCATTGTGGGAAATGATTTTAAAAGCCCCGTGCGTTCCACCATCTTCTGGTCAAATCCGGCCAGAACAAGGCCCACTGAACTGCCGTGCCCCTCAACCACGGCGTTGGTGGCCAGTGTGGTTGAAACAGAAACCATGCCCACGGCCTTGGCATTAAAATTTGAAACTTTGCCAATTGCCAATGCCAGCGCTTCAGAAACGCCAATGGCCAAATTACCTTTGGTGGTAATGGCTTTGGCCGTGGCCAAAATAACATGGCGTTGGGCATCAATCACCACGGCGTCGGTGTAAGTGCCACCGGTATCAATGCCCATCATAAGCTGTGAAGTGTTCATGCCCTGCGTCAAGCAAGCTTCAGGCCCAAAGGCAAGAGGTTTCAACCATCTTTCAACCGGCTCAGATTGCTCTTAATTTCAGCAATAGACCCGGTAACACCTGCCCTATCGGCCCGCAACTTCAACAATTGAAATTTTGCATTCAACCGCGCGCCTTGAAACTCAGGTTGCGAAACATCAGCCATCACCGCCAAAAGGTGTTTAGCCTCAGCAACAGCGCGATCAATTTCATCAATTGAATGTTGAAGCCCAGCGATTGCCCGCTCATGCGAACGGCGCAACAGGCCAATTTGCCAAATGGGGCTGCTTTCCTCGCTGACAATGGCACGTTGGGCCGCTTCTGATGCTAGCCTTTCATGCTCAAAACGACGTGGGTCAATCACACCAAGTTTCATGGAAAAACTCACCTGGCCTGTGACACCTTGGCTCTCTTGTGCGGCAAAAATGGGTGCATCACCAACATAGTGGGTATAGCCAAGTTTGGCTGCCACATCGACATTGTCGGCGGTGCGGGTTTGGCCTTCAATGTCATAAAGATCGCGCTGGGCTTTCATCAACTCGGCTTCAAGTTGGCTTGCCGCCTTTTTACTATAGGTTCTTTCGTCATAGCGCCTGTCTGATTGTGAGCGCGCGGCCAAACCATCGGCATGAAGTTGATCAATCAACATCAGCAATCCGGTGGCCTTTTCGTGATTGATGGCACCCGATTGCATGGCCGCCTTAATGTTCTGGCGAAGCTTCGTCATCTCCATCCGTTCAGCGTCTACTGCGTCAGCTTTCGACCGATAGCCAGCCGCAGTGAGATTTTGAGGCGACGTAAAAACCAATTTCTGTAACGACGTTTCGGCCATATATTTACGACATTCGGCTTCGGCTTTTGCCTCGCCCAATGCTGCTTTTTTGAAGCCTGAATAATTAAGTCCTATGGTTGCATCAGCCCTGCCATGGGCATCAATGCTTCCCCCCACTGTGGGTGATCGCAAAATGCTGCTGTCTGCCAAAGCCTTTTCACGCAAGCTTGTGCACCACTCAGATTTTCGCTCGGCATCACCTTGAACTGCAACATCAGCGGCGGGCTTTACTTTAATATCTGAAGCATCAGCAATTTGAACCGAAGGTTTAAGCGGTATGAATTGCTCTTTAATAGTGCTGGCTGCGGATTTAATTTTGTCGACACTTACAGTGGCTGCGGTTTGAATATTGTCCATGCCGTCTGAAATGTTGCCCCGCAACTTTTCGCCCAGCGAATTGCCAGGCTCCATCAACGATGAACCCGTGGTGCAGCCTGCCATGCCCAGCACACAATATAAAATCAACATGCGCGTTGAGCGACTAGAAGAAATAGAGGGGCGGTCTATTTGCATGGATAATCTCTTTGGTTGCTGCAATAGGATCAGTCAGGTGAGCCTCAACAAAGAAGCCCCGAATTTGTTTGCCGAAAAACGGATGAATGCCTTCAACTTCGCCGGGCACGCGGTCGCCCACGGTGCCAGTTTTCCAGCAGAAAACCATGGTGAACCGGCATGAATAAAGATCAGCGCCTTTGGCAAATTGTGTTTGGTTCGCATAAGGCACAAACAAAACCGTAATGGGCGTATCAGAAGCGCGGCCAAGGGCAGAAACCTGCATTTTGGCAATTTGCTTTTCAATTGTAGCGCGTGAATTTTCAAGATCACGCGTGTTGGCGATGGCCGCCGAATAATCGCCATCAGCACCATCAAACGCGGCACGCGCATCAACCGATTGTTTGGTGAGCAACAGCAAATCAGAAGTGGCCGCAGTTACGTTATTCATCGGGCCATTTTGCGAAAGCTGATCGCGCAGCGAATGCAACATGGCCACAGATTGTTGCAGCGACTCTTTCTCGCTTTGCAATTGATCAAGTTGTGTCTGAATGCCAGCCATGCGTTGGCCGGTTTCCAAAAGCCCCATTGTGCCTGATTGAAACACACGCTTTTCAATAAGGTGTTTAGAATACAGCTTCTCTAAATCCTGTTCCATTCCACCTTTGGCCAATTCTTGATCAAAGCTGGAGTTCACCCGACGCGTGCGCTTTAACGTGCGATTGATCACATTAATCTGGCGCTTGCGATCCACCATTTCCTTGGCAATTGTGTCGCTTGCGAAATTCACCAAAATTTTCGCGTTATCGCGGTTGCGTTTGGCGGCATCTGCTTTCAATGCGGCATCGGTTAACCGCTGCGAATTGAGATTAAGCGCTACTTTTAAATCTGAAATATCGCGTGCCACTTTATCAACCGTTGGCCTGCCGGTGGCCAACGTCAACGGGGCTGCCCACCCCGACGAGGTGAGGAAAAAGCCAATCATCACGCCATAAAAGGTGAAGGACACAAACAACACGCCCAGCAAAATAAAGGCCATGCGCTTATAGGCGGTCGACACAAGCTGCATGCCCAAGTTTGAAAGCTTAATCAAAAATGGAATTTTGGGCGCTGCCGGTGCTTCGGCCAATTTAGCGGCTTCTTCAGCAAGCTTTATTTTGTCGTGACGAATCTTTGAACCATCAAGCCCCAGCACACGGGCCAATTGTTGCGCGCGCACCGGCGCGGTGATCACGCGGGCCACACCGGGCACCCGCAAATATGATCCAACATCAGACAGTGTAGTAACCACCACCAGCTTGACCGGATACCCCAGATCAGCAAACAACGGCAAAATCAACTTATTGGCCAAGCTCTCGTCGCGTTGATCCACAATCACAATATCAAGCTGTTTGGTGCGGGCCAAAGTAAGGGCTGCTGATACCTCTTGGGCATAGCTGATATCGATGGTGCCAATATGTGGCGAAACCAGATCGCAAATCTCGTCTGCGTTCTGGCCCAAATAAAGGATCTTCGGATTGGCAATCGCTGGTGGTGGTGCGAAGGTGCGTGGTGCAATTTTGACCATCAGCCACCCCCTGCTTTTGCAGGAACAGCAACAACAGGCTTTTTCTTAGGTGCGCCGCCGCCGCGCGTTTCCCAAGATGTTGTTCCCAAAGTTACGATAGCCAATGGTGTGAGACACACATACATAACCGGAAAAACGAAGGCCATGGCCAAAAACCAAATGCCATTGGTGCGGCCTTCGGGCGGAAGCTTATGCTTGTTAAATTCGTAAGCCACCGCGAACACCGACACAATAACGGCGTGAAGGATCATGGGGATAACAAAGCCAAGGCGTACAATATGCACAACCAGTGTTACCGGATAGAACAGCAACAACAGCTGCATCGAACAATAATGCACCAGCACCATAGGATGAAACCGTGTGAGAAATGGCATCGCGGTTAAAAAATCAACAATGTTAGAGCGGCGCCAGCGCAATTGTTGGCTGATATAGCCAGCCATTTTTGGTGGCGCTTTGGTAAAACACCGTGCATGAAAACACAGGCGCGTTTTATAACCACGTTCAACCAGCTTGCGGGTGAGAAACCTATCCTCACCATATTTCACATCATCGCCCAAAAACGTCCGGCGTTCAACATCATGGTCAACTGCCAAAAGCGCTGAGCGCTTATACAGCGTTAAGCAGCCGGAAAGACACATCACATGGCTGAAGGCGTTCTCAAGATTTTTAAGGAAATGGTAACCAACCCAATATTTCACTGTCTGCATTCGGGTCAGCCATGTTTCATTGGCATTGACCACAAATACGCAGCCGCCCACCCCATCAGCGCCGGTGGTATACATATGGCGCACCAAAACCCGCACCACGTTCGTGTCCACAATCACGTCTGAATCAACCGACATGATCAAATCCGAATAGGTCACCAACACTGCGTCTTTGATGCCTAAGCGCTTACCAACATTCTTGGCGTTGCGGCGAACCACCATCCACGGATATTTTTCTGCAATCTGCAAAAGGTAATCATAGGTGCCATCTGTGGAAACGTCGTCCACAAAAACAACCTTTAATTTCTCACGTGGGTAGTCCAACGCGTTAAAGGCATCAGCAGTTTTAAGAATGGTTTCGCCTTCGTTGTAAACCGGAACGATGATGGCCACTGTGGGCCAAACTGGCGGGTCGATATCATAGTTGGCAGCCACGCGCCCATCAGCAATGCGAAGCGCACTGCCAAAAATATAGCGATTGGTGAAGACAACCAACACCAACAACGCAAACAACCACTCGATGTAAACTAACCCAAGCATACTCACACACAAACTAGGCCCGCCCCGGAGCCCTTAAGCTTTGGTTCTAGCCGTGATTGCTTGCACAACGGTTAAGAGAACCTGATTGTATTCGGTTGAATTTGATTGAGTAGGAATCCAATTGTTAAGCTTTCCAGCGTTTTAACCACATGTTTTCACCACTCTTTCAAAACCTCAGGATTAATCGGGTTGCATAACAAAAACCCTGGGGAGGGGAATAACGTGAGCAACCAAGCAACGAATGCGGCCCTGGCAACGCCTTTTCTAAATTCTGCCATCAATAATATCCGATTGGTCACAGACCAACCTTGTGGTTTTCCAGACGCCGCAACCGCGCGCGTCGCGGTGATTGGTTTGGGCTATGTTGGCCTGCCATTGATTTTGGGCTTTTCAAAAAATTCCCGCTCAATCGGTTTTGACATCAACGCCAAAAAAATTGAAGAATACAAACAAGGCATTGATTTTACGGGTGAAGTAACAGCCGCAGATCTGCGCGCAGCAGACGCTGAATTTACCACAGATGTGAAAGCGTTGAGTCAAGCCGATGTGATCATCGTTTGCGTTCCCACACCTGTAAACAGCCACAACAGACCTGACTATGGTCCGCTTTTGGCGGCCTCGCGGTCGATTGGCATGAACATGAAACGCGGTGCGGTGATTGTATTTGAATCAACCGTTGATCCTGGCACAACCGAAGACCGTTGCTTGCCCATTATTGAACAAGTTTCCGGCATGAAATTGGAAATTGATTTCAACTTGGGCTATTCGCCAGAACGCATCAATCCAGCAGATCACACGCGCAAATTGCCAGACATTAAAAAAATTGTTTCAGGCTCAACACCTGCCTGTGCTGATTTTATGGAAGCCCTGTATAGCCGCGTGATCAAAGCGGGCCTTTATAAAGCCACGTCAATTCGCGTGGCAGAAGCCGCGAAGATTTTGGAAAACACCCAGCGCGATGTGAACATTGCTCTGATGAACCAAATGATGATGCTGTTTGATAAAATGGGCATTCGCTCCACCGATGTGATTGCGGCCGCGGGTTCGAAATGGAACTTCCACCATTATCGCCCCGGCTTGGTGGGTGGCCATTGCATCGCGGTTGATCCCTATTACCTAGTAGACGCTGGCCGTAGGCATGGCCTCGCCATGGAACTTGTTTCGGCGGCGCGTGCTGTCAACGAACAAACCTCGCTTTATCTGGTTGAGAAAATGGAAGAGTTGATGCCCAAGAACAAACACGGCTTGCAAAATGCCAAAGTTTTGGTTCTGGGCCGCGCATTCAAGGAAGATTGCCCAGATACACGCAACTCTAAGGCCTTCCCGATGATGGATGCTTTGTGGAACCGTGGCGCAGAAGTTTATAACTTTGACCCCATTGCCTTCGACGATCATTTTGAAGGGGGGCGTGGTGTGACCATTATTCAAGACCCCGCCGAAGCCGGGCCCTATGATGCAATTATTGTCACATTGGCACATAAAGTGTTTCGTGAGCAATTTGATGCAACAACATTGAAATCACTGGCAAATAAACACGCACCATTGATTGATATGCGCGGAAACTTCGAGAACGACGAAACCCGGGATTGGTTCAGCTATTGGCGGCCATAAACGAAATACCGACGGCGACAGGAGCAGCGGAATTGCAAACAGCAGTTCCGCTGTTTTTCTTTGCGCAAGGTCTTTGAAAGTCATCCAACGGTGAAGAGCAATCGTAACACTGCATGTTGCAATACCTCATTCATTTAAGGAGAAAACCATGAATACGACAATTTTCAATGGTACCAAACACATAGCGCTGGATCGCCGCAAGTTCTTAGGCCTTGCATCAGGATTAATCGCCGCGGGCCTTTTGCCCAAAAATGTCATGGCATTGGCCGGCCCCTACAGCTTCAAACAGGGTGCATATGATGTTTCGGTTGTCAGTGACGGCGTTTTAATGTTGCCGCTGGCGCTGTTTGATAGTGCTGGAAAACCCGAACTTCTCAAAACTTTGATGGGTGCCATGGTGCAAGGCGACAATGTTCAATTTGAAGCAAGCCCCTTGTTGCTCAAATCCGCCACGGACGTCATTTTGATCGATACCGGTGCCGGCCAAGGCTATCAACCAACGGCTGGCAAAATTGCTGACAGTTTGAAAGCTGCTGGAACCGACCCCACTTCAATCACCAAAGTAATCTTCACCCATGGCCACCCTGATCATCTTTGGGGCGTAACATCCAATGGCAAATCGCCATACACCAATGCCAGTTTCCATATGGCTGAAACAGAATATAACTTCTGGGCAGCACCCGATTTGGCCAGCAAAATGCCAAAAGAAATGGAGCAAATGGTCAACGGCACTGCGGCACAACTGGCCGCAATTAAAGACAAGATCAATCTGTTCAAAACCGGTGTGGAAGTTTTGCCCGGCATCAATGTGCTCGACACTGCGGGCCACACACCGGGCCATGTTTCCTTTGAATTGGCTGGCGGAGATGGCCTGATCGTGCTGGGCGACGTGTTCCCCAATCCAAATGTTTACTTCGCCCACCCCGAATGGAAGTTTGCCTTTGATGCAGACCATGATTTGGCAACGAGCGCACGCAAGCGTATTCTTGATATGGCATCCGCCGGCAAGAAAAAGCTGTTGGGCTATCACTGGCCCTACCCCGGCATTGGCATGGCCGAAGCTAAAGACGGCGGCTATGTCTATGTGCCAAACGCTTAGATTCTAGGTGCCCTACACCAGCAGCGGCACGACGAAAGTTGTGCCGCTGTTTTTATTCAGCAATCACATTTGCGTGTTGCATCACCTATTTTTATGATTTTTTAAGTGAAGCCGTGATTGTTGGTCACGTCATGAACCAACCAAAAACGCAAATCCGCCGTGCTGAATTGATTGCCGCGTTAAGCCATGCGCTTGATCTGACAGAAGGCCAACCGCGCGGCCACTGCATCCGCGTCTGCTGGCTGGGCATGCAAATCGGCATTGGCCTCAATCTCTCAACCGAAGAATTGGTGCAACTTTATTATGCGCTGCTTCTCAAAGATCTGGGTTGTTCAAGCAATGCCGCACGCATTTGCCAACTTTATCTAACGGACGATCACAAATTCAAAGCCGATTTCAAGCGCATTGATGGCTCACTTTCCCAAGCATTGCGCTTTGTGATAAGCCATACCGGCCTTGAGAGCAGCATGGCCGAACGGTTTCGCGCTGTTGTCAACATCATGCGCAACGGAGGGCAAATATCCCGCGAACTTATTGAAGCGCGCTGCCACCGCGGGGCCGATATCGCAAGGCAAATGAACTTTGGCGAAGATGTTGCAGAAGCCATCCAAAATCTTGATGAACATTGGGATGGTTCTGGAAAACCCGTCGGGCTTCATGGGCGCACCATTCCGTTGGCCTCACAAATTGCATTGTTGGCCCAAGTGGCAGATGTTTTTTATATGATTGCAGGCCGCCAAGCCGCCATCCAGGAAATTGAAAATCGGTCTGGCACATGGTTTGATCCCAAGCTTGTAGAAATGTTCACGTCTATCTCAGATTGGGATGAGCTTTGGACAACACTGAGTGATCCCAGCCTTGCCAGCAAAGTGTTGGCACTTGAACCTGAAGAACACACCCAACTGGCCGATGATGACTATCTTGATCAGGTTTCCAAAGGCTTTGCCATGGTTGTTGACTCAAAAAGCCCCTTCACCGCAGGCCACAGCGAGCGTGTTGCTGTTTACACCGATCTTATTGCCGAACATTTGGGTTTTGCTGTTGATCATCGGCGCTGGTTGCGCCGCGCTGCGTTGCTGCATGACATTGGCAAACTGGCCATCAGCAACACCATTCTTGATAAGCCTGCAAAACTAACCGATGCTGAATATGCCCAAATCAAAACCCACTCACAGCTATCGGCTGAAATTCTTTCAGGCATTCCCGCATTTCACAATATTGTGGCCGTTGCCGGCGGCCACCATGAAAGGCTCGATGGCAAAGGCTATCCCTTCGGATTAACTGAACCGCAGATCAATTTGGAAACACGCATCGTTACAGTGGCTGATGTCTTTGATGCACTAACCGCAGACAGACCTTATCGCAAAGCAATGGGCATCGATGAAGCCTTGCGCATCATGTCCAAACACGTCGGCACAGCATTAGACGCAAAGTGCTTCAACGCCCTTGTGGCGGCCCTTGATCAAACCAAAATCGCTGCGGCTTAGCCAAAGCGATAGCTTGATGCGGTGATCTGCCCAAACACCTTTTCATCATGATAAACCCGCGTGGCCTTTTCGCCCCAAGCCGCACCAACAGCCGCCATCAGCGGAATAAGATGATCTTCTTGCGGGTGGCAGGCGCGTGCCGAAGGGGCCTGCTCCCATGCCAACAATTCGGCTTCGCGTTTTGCGGGTTCACTCATCAAAGCACCATTCAACCACGCATCAAACTGCGCTGAAGGCACTTTGCCTTGCGGGCCAAAGCCACGCATGTTGTGATAGGAAAGGCCACTGCCCACAATCAACACGCCCTCATCACGCAAAGGCGCCAGTGCTTTTCCAAGCGCAATGTGTTGGGCCGGATCATAAGTGTGCCGAATGGCAACCTGCATCAAAGGCACATCGGCATTGGGATACATCACTTGCATTGGCGCAAAAACGCCGTGATCATAACCGCGTGAGGCATCAAGATGTGTGGGCAAGCCTGCCGCTTTCAACAAGTCTTCAACCCGCTTGGCCAAGGCTGGCGCACCAGGCGATGAATATTTAATTTCATAGGTGAAAGCGGGAAAGCCACCATAATCATAAACCATTGGCGGGTGCGCTGAAGCCATCACCGCAAAATCATCTTCCTCCCAATGGCCTGAGATCATAAGGATCGCCTTGGGCGTAGCGCCGATTTCGGCAGGCATGGCCGCAAGCGCTTTTTCCAAAGGCGCCATTCCGGCCCGCATCTCAGGCAACCAAGGCCAAGGCCCACCACCGTGAGAGATGAAATAAGTTGGAAGTTTTGTCATGTTTACGCCACCTTTTGAATTTGAATATAGACTGAACTATGCTCAAAATCGGTATGGGTTGTCGGGTAGTAAATCCATCGCCACGGCACGTGCAACTGAGATTTTGATCGCATTTTAAAGTGTCCAAACTAGATTAAATGAACAGGCGATTTAACAACGACGCCTTCCGTGGCTTCATACTGGATACCATTAACAATCGAGTGGCAACAATTCCCGCAGCTCGATCATTCTCACTGTTTAACTCGGTCAGAATTGCTTGCGATTGAGTGGTGGTGAAAGCTTCAGTCACGTCACTCCGCAGCCGCATGACTTAACGCGCCGCGCTCACGCAATTCCATCTGCAGGTTAATCGCGTCAACGTCAAAACCATTGGGCCAGCTTGGTACGCCATATGAAATAAATACTTTATTGAAAACAGCTTGGTCGCGCAAAGGCTCAACCATCGGGCCGCCTTCACCAATCATATCAGAATAGTCGCGTACACCTTCGGTGCCGTCTGAAAACCGAACCCAAAGACGATAACCATCTTGGGCCTTCAATTGGACAACTTTTACAAAATTGATCATTCCTCATCGGCTCCCTGAACAAGTAACAGTGACTGGCGAAGTCTACACCTTTCCCAATTTTCAAGCAATTCCGTTTGATGACGAAGTGTCCATGCCTTCAAAACACGTCTACTTCCAACGGGCATTTGGCCTTCAATCAGTTCGCCCGTGTCTAGAGCGAACAAGCCTTCAAACCCTTGATAGTAGGCATGGAAATGTGCTGGTGGATGATCACGCCAATACATTTGAACAACTATGCCAAAGAAAACTGAAATCGTTGGCATTGCATCCTGTCCTTAATTATCGAGGAATGAGCGCAGCTTCCTGCTCCGGCTCGGGTGCTTCAACTTGCGCAGCGCCTTCGCTTCAATCTGCCTGATGCGTTCGCGTGTAACTGAGAACTGTTGGCCCACTTCTTCCAGCGTGTGATCTGTGTTCATGCCGATGCCGAAGCGCATGCGCAGCACGCGTTCTTCGCGCGGCGTCAATGAAGCCAAAACGCGCGTGGTTGTCTCGCGCAAGTTTGCTTGAATGGCTGAATCGATCGGCAATATTGCGCCCTTGTCTTCAATGAAGTCGCCCAGATGTGAATCTTCTTCATCACCCACCGGCGTTTCAAGTGAGATTGGCTCCTTGGCGATTTTCATCACCTTGCGCACTTTTTCCAAAGGCATGGACAATTTTTCGGCCATTTCTTCTGGTGTGGGTTCGCGGCCAATTTCATGCATCATCTGGCGTGATGTGCGCACAATCTTGTTGATGGTTTCAATCATATGCACGGGAATACGAATGGTGCGGGCTTGGTCGGCAATCGAACGCGTAATCGCCTGCCTGATCCACCACGTGGCATAGGTTGAGAATTTATAGCCGCGGCGATATTCAAATTTATCAACCGCCTTCATCAAACCAATATTGCCCTCTTGAATCAAATCCAAGAATTGCAAACCGCGGTTGGTGTATTTTTTTGCAATGGAAATAACCAAGCGCAAATTGGCCTCAACCATTTCCTTTTTGGCAATGCGGGCCTCACGTTCGCCCTTTTGCACCATGCCAACAATTTTGCGATATTCTTGAATCTGTAAACCCGTGGCCGAAGCCAGATCAAAGATTTCATCGCGAATAACTTTAATGGAATCCTTCTCGTCGTTGACCCATTTTTTCCAGCCGTGCTTCGTGTGGCGGCCAACGCGCTTAATCCACTCACCGTCCAACTCATTGCCGTGATATTCTTTGAGGAATTCATCGCGCGGAACTTTATAGGTTTCGGCCATGCGCATCAAACGGCCTTCAAGAATGTTAAGGCGTTTGGCAATATCATAAAGCTGTTCAACCAGCGCTTCAATACGCGCATTGTTGAGCGAAAGAGATTTCACATTGGTGATGATATCATCACGCAATTTGCGATAACGCCGTTCTTGTGAAGGAGATAATCCCTCACCTTCTTGCACTTCTTGGTCTTGCAATTTGCGAAGCGATTTATAAAGCCGTGCAATCTCGTCAAACACTTCCAGAACTTTTGGCTTCAGTTCGGCTTCCATTGCTGAAAGGGAAACGCCCAGGTCATCACCCTCGTCGTCTTCATCATCTTCAACATTGGGCTTGTCAAAATCTTCCGGGCTTAAAACATCAGAATAATCATCTTCATCAAGGGCGCGGCGCATCGGCTGGGCTGGGCGTTTTTCAGCGCGGCTTGCGGCTTCGGCGCGCTTGGCCTCGGCTTGTTTGCGAACTTCTTCCTTTGGCGGAACATAAGGCATGGGCGTTGCCACGGCTTGGTTTTGCTTGGCATCTGGGCCAGCATAAGTGGCTTCCAGATCAATAATATCGCGCAGCAGAATTTTGCCTTCGTTCAATTCGTCGCGCCAAATAATAATGGCTTGGAATGTGAGCGGGCTTTCGCACAGGCCAGAAATCATGGCTTCACGGCCAGCTTCTATGCGCTTGGCAATGGCAATTTCGCCCTCGCGTGACAGAAGCTCAACAGCGCCCATTTCGCGCAGATACATGCGCACCGGATCATCCGTGCGATCAGATGGCGGCTTTGGCGCCTCCACCTTCATCAGGGCGGTTTCGGAACTTTCAATTTCCTCAACCTTGGCAACAACGCTTTCGTTTTCTTCTTCGCTTTCAACCACTGTAATGCCCATTTCGGCAAGCATGGCATAAACATCTTCGATTTGATCAGATGTCACCTCTTCCGAGGGCAAAACGGCGTTCAACTCATCAAGCGTAACATAGCCCCGCGCTTTGGCGGTTTTAAGCAGGCGTTTCACCGCGGCATCATTCAAATCAATAATCGGGCCGTCAGTGGTGTCTGAATTATCCGCAGGGCCAACTTCAGCAGACAAAAGTTCTTCGGCTGGCATGACTGAATCTTTCCCAGGTTTTACCGTTTGGGTTGGGCGGACGGGAGGACGGGCCATTTAAAATTCCTTCAAATCTTAGCGGTTGCCCGCTTTGCAATAGTGATTCGGAATGGAACCTAGAAAGTCGCGCTTAACCGCTGCTTAACCATAACGCGATTGACCTGATTAATTCAGTTCAGCCGGTTTTCGCCCTGAAGCAGCGCCAAAGCCCACAATGGAAGCTTCGCGTCCGTCCAAAGACGATAGTTGGTCACGCAGCGCCTGAACGACGCCTTGGTTCTCCTCCGTCATGTCGCTGGCAAAAGCTGCTTCCGCAGCCTTCAACTCGCGATCGAGTGTGATGGCTTTATGATGCAAAGCGATCATTTGGCGGAGGCCTGTCCGGGCATCATCTTGTGCAGCCGCTGGACTCAAGTGCCACTCATTCAAACTTTTCGCTTGGGCGTCGAGGCGGGCTAAAATTGGGCCGAACCCCTTGGTCAAGAGATGGCCTCTAAGGGTGGCCGTTTCAAGGGCCTCTTCAGAAGACGCGCTATCTAGAATAAGCATACGCATTGAGTCAAGCTCGTTTGAAATCAATTCTGCTGCGGCAAATTCAGCCCAAAATTCATGCAGCAATTCTGGGTGGTTGATGAAAGCCAAAACAATCATCCGTGCACGGTGTTCAACTGCCGAAGTTTGGTGTGATCTTCCGGCCAAAGCCCGCAATTGTGGCGAAACCGGAAGTTGGGCTTCCCAGGGGTTTTGCCCAAATTTCAACCTAGGGTTACGCGCCTGCCCGCCCACAAAACGTTGTTGAGGTTTGCCCCGGCCAAACAATTCACCAAGCCTATCGTGCACGTCGGCAAGATAATGCTTCTTCACAACATCGTCATTTATCGTATTGATAAGACTCTTTAAATCACGCTCAAACAAAGCCCGTCGTTCGGGTGTTGCGCGGTCATTGTCTTGCAAGGCGCGTCGCCACAAAACCTGTGCCATGGGTTCAGCTGCGGCTATCACGGCCTTCACGGCTTGCGGCCCCTCAGCCTTCAAAAGATCATCAGGGTCTTTGCCATCAGGCAGAAATGCAAACTTCAGTGAATAGCCCGCCTTCAACAATGGCAAAGCCAAATCCAACGCCCGGTAAGCCGCCTTTAAACCAGCGCTATCACCGTCAAAACACAACGTAGGTTCAGCCACAGTTTTCCACAAAAGCGCCAACTGATTCTCTGTCAGCGCCGTTCCAAGGGGTGCGACAGCATTTATAAAGCCAGCCCGCGCCATGGCAATCACATCCACATAGCCTTCAACGGTGATCAATTCGCTGGTTTCATGGGCAACCGCCCGGGCCTTGTCGAAGTTGTAAAGATTGTCGCCCTTGTGAAACAACGGCGTTTCCGGAGAGTTCAAATATTTCGCCGGAACGTCGGCTCGAAGCGCCCTGCCCCCGAAAGCAATAACCCGGCCCCTTGCATCGCGGATGGGAAACATAACCCGGTCGCGAAACCGATCATAAGCCACGGGCACATCATCACCCGAAATCACCAAGCCCGCATCGGCCATTTGTTCAACCGATATTTTTTTCTCCGCCAAGTGCGTGCGCAACGCCTGTCGATCATCGGGCGCATAGCCAAGCCCAAACTGCGTTTGAATAGATGGCACAAGCCCGCGATCTGAAAGATAGCCCCGCGCCTTGGCCCCGCGCGCGGTTTGCAGCTCGGCCTGAAAAAACTGGGCAGAAATTTCCATCACATCATAAAGACTGGCGCGTTTTTCTTCACGTTCATGATCAGCCGGCGAAAATTCTGGCATGGGCAAGCCAGCCTCTTGGGCCAACTGTGAAACCGCTTCGGGAAACGGCACACCTTCTTTTTCAACCAGATAGGTGAAAATATCGCCCGAAGCTTTGCAGCCGAAACAATAATATCGGCCTTTTCGATCATCGGCATGAAAGCTCGGCGACTTCTCACCATGAAACGGGCAGCACGCCCAAAAATCACCCTTGCCGGGGTTAGACTTCTTACGATCCCAAGCCACCTTGCGCCCAATCACAGCCGAGATCGTGACACGGTTACGAATATCATCCAGACATGTCGGCGGAAAGCGCATGTTTGTGGTTTTAGTGGGTTTTGCCTGATAAAAACAACACTCAATTCAGGCTTGTTGAACTCTGATTTTTTTGGCTAATCTGGCGTTTTACGGAAGGTACAAATCATGGTTGTTCGCCGCTATCACCCGATACTTGTTGGCCTGCATTGGTTGCTTGCAGCGATGATTGGGCTACAGCTTGGTTTTGGATATTTTGTTATTGGTAAAATGTCCAACGCTGACCCCGCAAAACTAGGCCCGCTTGGCAATCATATGGGCATTGGCACAGCAATAATCGTGTTGATGGTCATTCGGTTGCTTGCACGCTATTTCACCAGCCATCCACAACCCACCGCCAGCCAACAACAAGGCATTGGCAAATGGCGAACCCCGGTTCACTTGCTGCTTTATGCCGTTATTTTTGTAACCGCTCTAAGCGGCTGGTTCACCGGCTTTCTTATTGCCCAGCTTTATGAAGTGCCCGGCAACACTTTGCCTGCTGATTTTGCCCATTATCCCACGCGCGTAATTCATGTGTGGATGGCGCTGGTGCTGTTTTTGCTGATCATGTTGCATCTTTCAGCGGCAGTGAAAGAAATGCTGATGGGCGATGTTCACATCTTGGGCCGCGTGGGCTTTGGCAAGCGCAAAGATTAACGCCGCAACACGGCCCTTATGGGTGACGCATCAAGGTTTTCCAATTTCAGCGGCAGGGCGATCAATTCATAATCACCGGGTTCAACGTGGTCGAGCAACAGGTTTTCAAGAATGATCATCTTATTGCGATTGAATGCCATATGCGCGGGCAAGGTTTTGGATGTTGATGGATCAACCGAGGCTGTATCAACCCCCACCAATTTCACGCCATGACCAGCGAGAAGCTGAACCGTATTGGCCGCCAACGCCCGAAAATTGTCATTCCATACATTTGAATCTTGGCCCACAAACAGCCGCAGCAAAATGCGCGGCGGGCAGTTTTTCAAATATGGCGCAATGTGTTCTGGCAAACACAATGGCCCTGCCGCTTGGGCATCAATCAACCGACAGGGCCCAACAAAAACATCCAGATCAAGTGCTGCAATTTTGTCGCCCTGCGCGTCATAATGATAAGGCGCATCTGCATGGGTTCCACAATGAACCGACATGGTGATCTTGGAAACATTAACCGGAACACCACCGCCAATGCGCGCCACAAACTCCTCCGTATACGGAGTATCAATTGGAAACACCGCAACACCCGGGCGAAGCCCACGCGAGATGTCGATGATCATGTTTTCAGCACGTCCATTTTGATTGGCCCTTCAGCGCGGCCGAAAATGAACTGCTCAACATAAGGGCTGCCCGAACGATCCACCATTTTGGCAGGCCCTTGCCAGATGATTTCACCTTTATAAATCATGGCAATATCATCAGCAATTTTTCGCGCGCTGGCCATATCATGCGTGATGGAAATGGTTGTGGCGCCAAGCCGCTTCACACAATCCACAATCAAATTGTTGATCACATCGGCCATAATGGGGTCTAGGCCCGTTGTCGGCTCATCAAAGAAAATAATTTCCGGATCAGCCGCAATCGCCCGCGCCAGCCCAACGCGCTTTTGCATTCCGCCTGAAAGTTCCGCCGGAAAAAGTTTGCCCACATCAGCATTCAAACCAACAAGGCCAAGCTTTTCAATTGCAATCTCGCGTGCCTTATCGCGCGCCATGCCGCGGCCTTGAATTAGGCCAAAGGCCACATTTTCCCAAACGCTAAGGCTATCAAACAAAGCGCCACCTTGAAACAACATGCCAAAACGGCGCAGCATTAAATCTCGCGCCTCGCCGCGCAAGCCCACAACACTGTTGCCATCAATTTCAATAGAACCAGAGGTGGGCTGTAAAATTCCTAAAATGCATTTCAGCATGACAGATTTGCCGGTGCCAGATCCGCCGATCACAACAAGCGAGCGGCCTTTATCCACGCTTAAGTTCAAACCATTCAAAACGTTTTTGGTCCCGAAAGATTTTCGCACATCGGTAAGTTTGATGAAAGGCTCGGCCATCTCAGTGCTTTCCGAACAACAAAGATGTGAGCATGAAATTCGCCGCCAAAATTAAAATGGCAGAAGATACAACCGCATTGGTAGTGGCCCGCCCAACACCTTGTGCGCCGCCCTTGGAATTAAAACCATGATAACACCCCATCAACGCGATGATGAATCCAAACACCGCCGCCTTAACAAGGCCTGATGACACATCATCCAAGTGCAATTGATCAGCCGTGGTTTTAATATAGCCAAAGCCATTAAAGCCAAGGGCGCGCGTTCCCACAAAATATCCGCCCATAATGCCAATGGTATCGCCAATCGCCACAAGCAATGGCAACGAAACCACCGCCGCAATAAGGCGCGGGCCCACGAGATATTTGATGGGGTTGGTTGAAAGCGTTACCAGCGCATCAGTTTGTTCAGTCACCCGCATCGTGCCAAGCTCTGCGGCAATGGAAGCCCCAACGCGGCCAGAAACCATAAGCCCGGCAAGCACCGGCCCCAATTCACGCGTTATGCCAATGGCCACAATCGATGGCACAAGTGTTGCCGCTGTGGTGGGTGATGAACCCGTATAGATCTGCAACGCCAATGCGCCACCGGTAAAAAAAGCAGTCATCGCCACAACCGGGAGCGAGGTGTAACCGATCCGGAAAAATTGTGCGGCAATCTGGTTGCCATAAAACCGTGGTGTCAGGCCAATCAGCAAAGCATCTTTGGCAAACAACGCCACGCGCCCCACCTCGGCAAACAGCGAAAGCACCAATCGGCCAATGACAGCGAGAATATTCAAAATGTGCGAATCTCAATCAACATAGGTGCGAGCATAGCGGTTGCCCAAATGGGTGAGAAGCTCATAAGAAATGGTGCCGGCAAAGCCAGCGGCCTCATCAACGGAAATATGCTGTCCGAAAATTTCCGCCATATCACCCACCTTCACCGCAACATCTGTTATATCTGCCGCCATCATATCCATTGAAACCCGCCCGACAATGGGGCAGCGCTTGCCGCCCAGAAACACTTGTGCAGGCCCATCATGGCGAGAAGATGAAAGCTTTCTTGGAATGCCATCACGGTATCCAGCCCCCAAAATTGCAATGTGCGAATTGCGCGGCGCCACCCAAGTGGCACTATAACCAATTGAATGGCCAGCCAACACGGCCCGCGTTTGCATCACTTTTGCTTGCAGCGTTACAACGGGTTTCATTGGGTTGGGTTGGCCTGGCTTTGGGTTGCCGCCATAAAGCGCCACGCCCGCGCGAACAATATCATAGTGATATTCTGGCCCCAAATAGATGCCAGATGAATTGGCAAAGCTTGCGGGCACATAGGGTAAAAGTTTGCGCAATTGCTCAAACGCCTTCAGCTGTTGCAAATTCAACGGGTGGTCAACCTCATCTGAACAGGCAAGATGACTGATTAACAGTTTGATATTCAGTGCTTTTAGAAGTTCACCATCAGCACAAAGTGCTGCAAATTCATCCGCTGCAAAGCCAAGGCGATTGATGCCCGTGTCGCAATGAATGGCGCAAGCAATGCCTTTGGCTTGTGTGTTCCAAGCCCTTGCTTCAGGCAAAGAAGCCAAGGCGGGGATCAAGTTATGCCCCAAATAAAACTCAGCTTGGCCAATATAAAACCCATCCAAAACATAAATCTGCGCATCGGCCAAAACGGCGCGAAGGTCAGCCCCTTCAAGTGGTCGCGCCACAAAAAAATGGCGGCACCCCGCTGCCCACAATGTGCGGGCGCAAGATTCAAGGCCAAGGCCATAAGCCTCGCCCTTTATCGCCACCCCAACATGTGCCGCAGGTGCAGCCGAAGCCAAAGTTTGGTAGTTGGCTTTCAGGGCCGAAAGGTTCACCGTCACATGGGCAGAATGAAGTTCAACGTTGCTCAAGTCACACTCCGCTCACAAAGTGTTCTCTTCTGTGGCCTATCGCTGCCAAGGTCAAGGGCACGCGTCTGGTGCCAAAACTTAAAAGCGGAAATTCAAACCCGCAGACAAAATCCAAGGGTTCATATGCGCATCAACCACGCGCCCCGGAACAGTGACGGTTGTTGAGGCAAACATCTTTTTTACATCAACAAACACGCCAACATTCTTTGAAACGTCAATTTCAGCGCCTGCCTGCAGAACGGCACCAAAGCCATTGGCCACAGCAAGCGACGTGTAAGGCGGGTTATTCGGTTGTGTTGAGAAGGTAATGTTATAGGAAGCACCCACACCAACATAAGGCTTAAACTGCGGGCTTAAATTGAAGTGATATTGCGCCGCCGCAATCACCGAACCATAAGTCACCGCCCCAACGCGCGACGCGTTGTTGCCGTTGACAGTAATCCATAAATCATCAGTGGGCGGCAGGCCTGCAGCCACCGACCAACTGAAATTATCATTCAAATATCGGCCCACTTCCAGAAGGCCCGTGAAATTATTGGTCGCTCTCACATTAAATGCAGATGATTTGAAAGCAGGCGTGGCCGCATTCAACCCTGAATCAAATAACACTCCAGCTGCCCCCACATGCACAAACCACATGTTTTGCGGCAGCGCCACACCATCATTAGCATGGGCCAAACCCAAGCTGGCGTTGCATGCAAGCAACCCTGCGATACAGAATTTCTTCATATCCCCTGCCCCCATTGATCCCGCTGGTTTTCCAACGTTGTGATAATTATTTCTTAATAAAGCCTTTAAACCGTGAATCGATTCAACACAAGAAGGTCGAAAGACTTACAAGTGCTTAGCCAAACCGCTCAGGCAAATGGTCTTCGCGCGCCAAGTTGCTGAACTTGGTCAAACGGCCTTCGAACATCAATTCAACCGTACCTGTGGGGCCATGGCGTTGTTTGCCGATAATCACTTCTGCCTTGCCATGGGCCCTGTCCATCTTTTCTTGCCAGGCTTGAAATTCAGGTGTGCCTTCAGCGGGCATCAGGCGTTCCAAATAATATTCTTCACGAAACACAAAAAGCACAACGTCCGCGTCTTGCTCAATCGAACCTGATTCACGCAAATCTGAAAGCTGTGGCCGCTTGTCTTCGCGGTTTTCAACTTGGCGCGAAAGTTGTGAAAGTGCGATGATGGGCACATTCAATTCTTTGGCCAAAGCTTTAAGGCCAACGGTAATTTCTGTCACTTCCTGCACCCGGCCTTCAGATTGTTTGCGGGCCGATCCGGTAAGCAATTGCAAATAATCCACAATTACCAAACCCAAACCACGTTGCCTTTTCAAACGCCGCGCGCGGGAAGCAAGCTGGGCAATGGTAAGGCCGCCGGTTGCGTCAATATACAAAGGCAGCGCTTGCAAATCGCGGCTAACGTCCACCAGTTTTTGAAACTCATCTTCGCTAATTTTGCCGCGCCGGATATATTCAGAAGACACGCCGGTTTGTTCAGCAATAATACGCGTGGCCAATTGTTCTGAACTCATTTCAAGCGAGAAAAAGGCAACAACTCCGCCATC
>JAYUHQ010000258.1:0-1375 GCA_043766895.1 Aestuariivirga sp. | reverse complement strand
CGTCCTTATTGAACCTATTGATCGCAGTCATACTCGCTTCATCATCTTGCATAGGAATGGCGTCGGCTTTAGATGCGTTCATTGCCTCCAGTCTTCGTCCTCCAATTGGAACAGGATTCACAGGCGGCTTGAAGTCCACATGGTAGTGAGTGTGATGGTCCCCCGCCGACGGATGGACACCTATTCCGAGTCGCTGCAAGACGGCATTGACCTGCGGGTATGTATTCCTTCCAGACATGCCAAACCAAAGGTGTTGAATGATCGAATTAACTTGAGCGCCGTCTCCAAAAAGAGCACTTTTAATCTGCAGTTTTTGACCCGAATTTGAGTCATTCGTATTCCCTGATGTGCCATTTACAATGCCTATCTCAGACCAATCGCCGGTGTTCGGAATCGCATCTTGAATAGTCAACGCATATAGAGATAGCAAATATCTGGTCGCGTCGCGCAAATTATATGCGCCCAGATTATTATTATTAGAATTAAGCTGATTTGTCCAGCTAACCGCATTTGCCACCGACCATCCATTACCGACCATGGCCGGTGCCGCATCGTTGTTATCGGAAGTATTTATTTGGTTTTGGCGGCTGATGTATTGCGAGATGGTCAGGTCCAATGCCATATTCAGGCTATGGCCGCCCTGCGCATGGCCGCCGACTCCATTTCTGTTAGGCGCCGTCATGCTGCTGATATCCAGCCGGGGAACCACAAGGGCCGTTTGATCCGCATTGGGGAGGCCAGAAAGCCTATCCTGAGTATCTCGCCAAGCGATCAAAGTATCGTATACCCAACTACTTGCGAACGACTCCCATTGGTTTCCAGAACCCGCTGCAGGCCCTGGGTCCGTATCGCGGAAACGGCCATTCGTTCCGCCCCTTGAATATGGGAGTGCGTCTATTATATTTATCAGGTGAGGGGCATTGTAGGCGTTCAACCAATCAAGGTTTGCGGCAGCAGTCCCTGCATCTGCCCTAGCCGCGAATGTTGGATATCCAATGTTGCCTGGTGCATACGGCCAAGGTGTGTTGTGAGTGGTGCCATAAAAGCTTGTTAATGCCGCCAATTCACCTTGGTCTAGATTGCCGTTGACCTCTATCTCAGGTATGTTTGTCCCACCCATTCTGAACTTGTAGTACCCCAAATACTTGAGCCTCTGCTCGACTCGTATCACGTCCGACCGATTGTTGGCCTGCCCATCCCCAACGCTCCCGCCAAGTTGCATCGTCGAGTAACCGGGATTTTCCAACGGCCTATCCCCAAAAAACTCGCCATGCAAAGCATCCTTGGCTGACACAACCATTTGCGCCTCACGCCACTCACCGTCCCACTTGAAGTAAAAATTGAAAGTGACATCCTTGTCCGGCACCTGATTCCC
>JAYUHQ010000257.1:0-26181 GCA_043766895.1 Aestuariivirga sp. | reverse complement strand
GTGGCAAAACCTTGGTGGCGCGTGTGCAAAACGAAGCGCGGGTTCCCGTGTTCAGCCATCTTGAAGGCATTTGCCATGTGTATGTGGATGGTGCGGCGGATTTAGACATGGCTAAAACCATTGTTCTCAATGCGAAAATGCGCCGCACGGGCGTGTGTGGCGCAACCGAAACTGTGTTGATTGACCAAGCAGGAATACAGAATTTGCAACCCATCGTCAGTATGCTGATCAATGCGGGTTGTGAGGTGCGAGGCGACGCCCAAACCCAAGCGGTGAACCCAGCGGTAAACGTTGCAACCGAGCAAGACTGGGCCACCGAATATGAAGA
This sequence comes from Aestuariivirga sp., assembly GCA_043766895.1. GTDB lineage: Bacteria > Pseudomonadota > Alphaproteobacteria > Rhizobiales > Aestuariivirgaceae > Aestuariivirga. The sequence goes on along the minus strand of JAYUHQ010000257.1, from coordinate 25,853 downwards.
CGCTATTGTGTCTATTCGGGTGGTGAATGGTGTAGATGAAGCCATTGCGCATATTGCCCACTATGGCTCGCAACACACCGATTCAATTGTGACCAACGATGTGAAAACCGCTGAGAAATTTTTGAATGAAGTTGATTCAGCCATTGTGTTGCACAATGCCTCAACCCAATTTGCTGATGGTGGCGAGTTTGGTTTTGGCGCTGAGATTGGCATTGCCACTGGCAAGCTGCATGCGCGCGGGCCAGTGGGTGTTGAACAATTGACCACATTTAAATATCAAATTCGTGGCAATGGGCAAATTCGTCCGTGAAAAAATTGCCGCCACATGGCGATAACCAGCGCATTGGTTTGTTTGGCGGTTCGTTTAATCCGGCCCACCCGGGCCACCGGCAAGTGGCACTTTATGCCTTGAAACATTTGCGCTTGGACTTTGTGTGGTGGTTGGTTTCACCACAAAACCCGTTGAAAGACCCCAAACAGACGGGTGACTATGCCAAGCGCTTTGCGGCAACAAAAGTTTTGGCAAAACATCCACAGTTTGTGGTTTCAGATTTTGAAAAGCAAATTGGCAGCCGCAACACGGCGCAAACTTTGCGCGCCATCAAACAGCGTTCGCGCCACGCCAAATTTGTGTGGATTATGGGCGCTGACAGCTTGGCGCATTTGCATCATTGGCACCATTGGGTGGAAATTGTTGAAACTGTAAACCTGGCGGTTTTGGCCAGGCCCGGCTATTCCATTCGCGCCCTTGGTTCAAAAGCCGCGTTGCGTTACCGCGACAAGCGCAAAGCCGTGGGCGTTTTGGCCAACAAGCGGCCACCCGCTTGGACGTTTATTTCCATGCCTTTGCGCAATGAAAGTTCGACTGCCATTCGCAATCATCGTATGGCTGTTCCATAATTCAACAAATTTTGTTAAACACATCCAAATTTTAAAGGAACAGTCCCCTGAGCAAGAAACCCGTGAAGGCCAAAAAGACGGCCGCCGCCAAGAAAACCACCGCTAAAAAACCTGCTGCTAAAAAAGCGGCTGTGAAGAAGCCCGCAGTAAAAAAGCTTGCGGCCAAGAAGGCCCCCGTGAAAAAGGCCCCGACCAAAAAGATACCGGCCAAAAAACCAGCTGCAAAAGCGGTTTCGAAAAAAGTTGCTGTGAAAAAAGTTGCAGCAAAAAAGAAACCTGTCGCAAAAGCGATTGTCAAAAAACCTGCACCAAAAAAGGTGGCGGCCAAGAAGCTTGTGAAAAAAGCTGTGGCCAAAAAGGTCGCACCGAAGAAGGCCGTGAAGAAAGTTGCACCTAAGGCGGTTGCGGCCAAAAAGGCAGCACCAAAAAAGGCCGTGAAAAAAGTTGCGGCGAAAGCTGTTGTCAAGAAAACAGCCGCGCCGAAAAAGGCCGTTAAAAAAGTTACTAAAGCAGCGCCTGCACCGTTGGTTCAGATTGTGCCCAAGGGACCGCGTTATGAAGGGCCGGTTTGGCCTTTGATGGATGTGATTTTGAATGCCCTTGATGATGCCAAGGCCGAAGAAACCATTGCCTTTAACATTCAAGGCCGTTCATCCATGGCTGATGGCATGGTTGTCACATCAGGTCGAGTGAACCGCCATGTTGCGGCCATTTCAGATCAGGTTGTGCAAAAGTTGAAAGGCATGGGCCAAAAAGATATTCGTGTTGAAGGTTTGGAAACCGCCGATTGGGTTTTGGTAGATGCGGGCGATATTATTGTTCACATTATGCGGCCGGAAGTGCGCTCATTCTACAATCTTGAAAAACTCTGGTCAAAGGATGCACCCCAAGAGCAACGTGAGTGAAATTTCACGTCGTTGCCATTGGTAAACTGAAAGCAGGGCCGGAAAAACTTTTGGCCCAAGATTATGCCGAACGCATCGAAGCAACGGGCAAGAAGGCTGGCATCAAGGCGTTGAAGATTAGTGACTGGGCTGAATCTCAACGTTCTGAGGTGGCTTTGCGCATGGCCGAAGAGGAAGCCCAGCTTTGGTCTGGCGTGCCGCAATCGGCTTATGTGATTGTGTTGGACGAGCGCGGCACATCACACAATTCGGAAACTTTTGCGGCGCATTTGCGTAAAGTGCTGGACCGGGGTGTTTCTGATGTGGTTTTTATGATTGGTGGGCCAGATGGGCATTCTGTCGCAACACGCCAAAAAGCCAATGAATTAATGGCCTTAGGGCCAATGACCTGGCCGCATAGATTGCTGCGCATCATGCTGCTGGAACAAATTTACCGTTCAGTCACCATTATGCTTAATCATCCTTACCATCGGGGTTGAAGCCAGCCCTGATTTCGTCATTTTGCTTTGCTTAAACCAATGGATGATTGTGGTGTTTCATAGGGTTTCGATCATCTGTTTGGCTTTGGTGTGTGGTGCTGGCCTATCGCTTGGGGCAACGCCTGAGGAAACGCAGGCGCAATTGCAAACAGTGCAACAAGGGTTGCAAGCCTCGCAAAGCCATATCAGCGAAATTTCGCTGTCTCTTGCAGAAAGCCTCAAAGCCCAAAGCGATATTTCAGACAGGCTTGTAAGTTTGGCAAAATTGATGGCCGAACAGGAACAGGCCGTGGGGCTTGGTGCGGCCAAGCTTGCCGCCGTTGAAGCCCAAGGGGTGACCATGGCATCGGATTTGGCCCAGCGCCAAGACCAGCTTTCTGTGCTGTTGGCGGGCTTGCAACGTTTGCAGCAAAATCCACCGCCCGCCTTGGTGGTGCAACCTGATCATGTTTTAGATGCCATGCGCGGGGCCATGTTGTTTGGCGCTGTGGTGCCTGATGTTGCAGCCCAAGCGGCTGATTTAAAAGACAAGCTTGATGAACTTCAGGCCATTCGCGATGAAACCAAAGACTTGCGGCAAAAACAACAGTTGGCACTGGGCACATTGGAAAAATCGCAAGTCGATTTAAAAGTTTTGTTGCAAGACAAGCAAACTGTGGCGGCGCGGGCAGCCCGCGATTTGGAAACTGAAAAGGCCAATGCACAGGCTTTGGCAGAGAAGGCCAAATCGCTTGAGCAATTGGTGGCGGCTTTGCAAAAAGCCAAGCTTGAGGCCGAGCAAAAACAAAGTGCCGAAGCCAAGGCCGCCGCTGATCTTGCGGCAAAGGCTGAGGCACAGCGCCAAGCTGCGTTGGAAAAGCCAGCCACGCCACTTTCCAAAAGTTTAGGAATGTTGGTCATGCCGGTTTCGGGCGATATTCTTAAGCATTTTGGTGATGATAATGGCTTGGGTTCTAAGCTTGATGGTTTGGCCGTGGCCACACACGCAAATGTGAATGTAATTTCTCCTGTGGCTGGTAAGGTAGAATTTGCCGGCCCATTCAGATCCTATGGACAACTCTTGATCTTGAACGCCGGAGAAGGCTATCTGGTGCTTCTGGCAGGGATGAACAAAATTTCAGCAGATATTGGCCAATCCATCAAAGCAGGTGAACCCGTAGGTGTTATGGGCGCTGGCCCATCAACCTTGGCTTTTTTGGGTGAAGAAAAAGACCGCACTGGCCCCGTATTCTATGTAGAGTTTCGCAAAGACAATGCGCCAATTGATTCCACACCATGGTGGGTTGATGGCCACAAAGAGGCAATGAAATGAAAGTGAATGCAACGATGAAAAATATTGGCCTTTTGGGCTTGGGCGCGGTTTCTGGCATTGCCTTGCTGCAGGTTTTGAACACGGCAACGGCATCGACCAATGCTGATACGTATAAGCTGCTCAATCTGTTTGGCGATGTGTATAGCAAGGTGGTTTCAGATTACGTTGAAAAGCCTGATGAAAAGAAAATGACTGAAGCTGCCATCAATGGCATGTTGATGTCTCTTGACCCGCATTCAAGCTATATGAACGCGCAAGAATTTTCTGACATGAGCATTAAAATGAAGGGCGATTTTGGTGGCCTTGGCATTGAAGTGACCATGGAAAACGGTGTTGTTAAAGTTGTTTCACCCTATGATGATACGCCTGCGGCAAAGGCCGGGCTATTGGCCAATGACTTGATTGTGCGCATTGACGGCAAAGACGTGCAAGGCATTACGCTGAACGAAGCTGTTGATAAAATGCGCGGTGCTGTGAATACACCCATCACGCTGACCATTGTGCGTGATAAAAAAGACCCCTTTGATGTGAAGCTTATTCGCGACACGATTAAAATTGAATCAGTAAAATCGCGCCAGGAAGGCGATGACATTGGCTATATCCGCCTTTCCGTATTCAACGAACAGGGTGATGTGGGCATTCAAAAGGCCTTGGCTGATCTTGATAAGAAAATGGGCGGCAAGGAAAAAGGATTTATTCTTGATCTGCGCAACAACCCCGGTGGCTTGTTGCAACAGGCCGTGGCCATTTCTGATGACTTTATGGAAAAGGGCGAAGTGGTTTCGACACGCGGCCGCAATGCCGATCAGGTTGAGCGTTACACCGCAACCAAAGGTGATTTGAGCAACGGCAAGCCCTTGGTGGTGTTGATCAACGGTGGCTCTGCTTCCGCATCTGAAATTGTGGCTGGCGCTTTGCAAGACCAGAAGCGTTCAACCACCATTGGCACGCGATCATTCGGCAAAGGTTCTGTCCAAACGATTATTCCGCTGGGCAACCAAGGGGCTATTCGCTTGACCACGCAACGCTATTACACGCCGTCTGGCCGGTCTATTCAGGCCAAGGGCATTGAGCCTGATGTGGTGATTGAAGAACCATTGCCACCCGAACTTCAGGGCAAGATGATGGCCGAAAGCGAATCCAACATGCGTGGCCATTTGGCCAACCCCAATGGTGGCGACGAAGGTGGCGGTTCTTCAAGCTATGTGCCACCTGATAAAGCCAATGATGCACAGTTGAAAGCGGCCATTGATTTTCTGCATGGTGTGAAGGTTGTAACCAATGTGAAGCCACCAGAACCCGCCAAGGCGGCTGATGCGGCAAAGCCAGCTGATGCCACAAAAACACCCGAAGTGAAAAAGCAGTAACGCTGCTCACCCCATAAAAAAGCCCCGCTTGCCGATGTGGCAAGCGGGGCTTTTGTTTGTCTGGATTATTTTTTGGCTTCGAGAGAGGCCACATCGAGTTTTTCACTGACAAGAATTTTTCCGGCTGGGCCAAGAACACCTTGGGTTTTGCCATCGATCACATAATTCAAGCGGCCACCATCACGTGACAAGGCAATCAGCCCATCACGGTTGGGAACGCGGTAGGTGTCACCTGTGTTGAGCATTTGTGTCATCACCGGGTTGCCGGTTGCATCTTCAATGCGCAGCCACACGGGTGCTGTGGCTTTCAGAACAATGCGCGCATCTGCGTTTTCTGCGCCATAGATGCGGCCATCAGCGGGTTGTGGAATTTCAGCGGCGGCAGCCTTATCAAGCTTTTTGGCTTTTGGCTTGGCTGCAGGTTCACCCGATTGGTCTTGAATGAAGGCACCAAGCGCGTCAGCATCATCGGCGGGTGCGGCATTGGCAATGGCACCACCATTGGGCAGCGGGCTGTCTGTCACACGAACATCGGCAACTTCGGGGCTGGTTGACGCGGTTGGCATGGCATCAGTTGTGGGTTGTGTTGGAGCCGGTGCCACTTGGGCGGTTTGTTCAACAACCGGTGTGGTTGAAGGCGACATGGCCCAATGGGCACCCACAAAGAGCATGAATGCTGCGGCCACCGAGGCCACAATGCCACCTGAGCCCCCTGGATAATTGGCCAAGCGAATGTTCAAACTTGGAATTTTTGGCATTTTGCCAAATTTTAAAACCTTGGCGCTCGACAGAATGGGGGGGCGGGCCGGATGATAATCTGGCCGATTAATCGGCGGAGCAGGCATAAACGACAACAAATGTTCAACCAAGGGTTCGGCATCAAAGCCGAGAAATTGGGCATAGCCCGCAATCATTTCCATGGCTTCAAGCCTGTGAGGCATGTGGGTTAAATCGCCCGCTTCAATGGCTTCAATATGATAGGGGTGAATGCCGGTGGCTTCGCCTGCGGCTTCAACGGTGAGTTGGCGGGCCTCGCGTTCACGCGATAAAAACCAACCCACTTCTGCTGCTGGAGCGCGTTTGCCATCGGGTTTGCGGCGGTTGTTCTGGCTGAAAATTTGCGGTTCAACGCGCGGTGATTGAAGTTCAAACTGGTCGATGGTCATGTCATTACTCTCTACGCAACGATTACTGATGCTGCGTACAATGAACAGAAATGGTGAATAGGGGCTTAAAGCGCCTAGACCTCGACGCGATTTCTTTGGGCAAACTCTAATAAATCAGCGCGCACCGAATGCAGCCCACTGTTCAGCAATGGTTGCATAAAGGCCCAAAGCTTGGGCTGATCAAGCGTGCGGATCATGGCTTTAACCGGCCCAATGCCCGAGGGCACCATGCTCATCGAGGTTAACCCAACACCCAAAAGGCCCATGGCTTCCAAAGGCCTGCCGCCCAGTTCGCCGCATAGGGTTACGGTTTTGCCGTGGGCTTTGCCCTTTTCCACAATTTGGCGCATGGCCCCCAAAGCCGCCGGACTTAACGGGTCATAACGGCCAATAAGTTTGGGGTTACCACGATCTGAGGCAAACAAGAATTGCACGAGATCATTGGAACCGATCGAAGCAAAATCTACCAACGGCAACAAATAATCCAGCTGCCACAGCAAAGATGGAATTTCAATCATCACGCCCAGCTTCAAACTTTTGGGCACGGTGTGGCCGCGTTGCTTTAGAAAATCATGTTGGCTCAACACTGCATCGCGGGCCAAGATATATTCTTGCACGTCGGCAATCATCGGGAACATGATTTTAAGATCATGGCCAGCACCGGCAATAAGCATGGCGCGGGCTTGCAATTTTAAAAGCGCTGGCCTGTCGAGCGCCATGCGAATAGAACGCCAGCCCAAAGCCGGGTTTTCTTCGCGCGGTTGGCGCAGATAAGGCAAGGTTTTATCAGCCCCAATATCAAGTGTGCGAAACACCACGGGCTTGCCCATGGCTTGATCGATGATGCTTTTATAATGTTTCACTTGCGCTGAAAGCCGTGGGAAGCGGCTGGCCATCATAAAATGCAGCTCAGTGCGATAAAGCCCTACGCCATCTGCACCAGACTCATGCAGGTGCGGCATGTCTACGGTGAGCCCCGCATTGATGTTCAAGGCAATGTGTTGACCATCCAATGTGGTGGCGGGCAAATCACGCAAGGCCGCAAAGCGGGCTTGTTTTTTGGCGTAAAATCTTACTTTTTCGGCATAAGATTTTTCAAGCTCGCTTGATGGCCTAACGAAAATTTCACCCGTGCCGCCATCGACCACGATGGAGTTGCCATGATCAACCAGATTGATGATGCCTGTGGCTTGGCCAATGGCGGGAATGCCCAAAGCCCGCGCCACAATGGCCACATGGCTGGTTTTGCCACCCTCTTCTAAAATGACACCGCGAATTTTCGTGCGGTCATAATCAAGAAGTTCTGCTGGCCCCATGTTGCGGGAAACAACAATGGCATTATCTGGCAGATCAGTGCGGGCGGATGTAGCCACAGCCCCTGTGAGATAGCGCAGCAGACGGTTTGATAAATCATCCAGATCGTGCATCCGCTCACGCAGATAAGGATCTGGGGTTCGCATCATACGGGCGCGGTTATCATTTTGCACACGGTCTACTGCGGCTTCGGCTGTAAGCCCCGTGTTCACCGCCTCTTTCAAGCGGCCAAGCCAGCCCTTATCGTGGGCGAACATGCGAATGGTTTCGAGCACATCTGATGAGTCACCCGCACTCATGGCATCTGTGCCATCCAAAAGCGCATCGACCTGATCACGCAAATGTTGAACGGCATCATCAAGCCTTGCCATTTCATCGGGAATGCTTTCGGCAATCATATTTTGAATGCGAACGCGCGGCTCGTGCAACACCACATGGCCAAGGGCTATGCCTTCGGCCAAACCTTCAGCGCGAATGTGATGCGAACGCATGTTGGCCAAATCAACGGCCGCTTCCCGGGTGACTTCAGCAAAGCCACCAGAGGCCATAACCTCAGCCAAAACCATGGCCGTGGTTTGTAAGGCCTCTTCTTCTTCTTCGGTATATTGGCGGCGCGTGCGATTTTGCACAACCAAAACACCCAGAACTGAGCCGCCGCGCATAACCGGCACGCCCAAAAACGAATGGTAAATTTCTTCGCCGGTTTCTGGCAGATATTTAAACGAAGGATGATCAAACGCTTCCGTAAGGTTGAGGCCAATTGCTTGATCAGCAATCAAACCCACCAAGCCTTCGCCCACCTTCAGTTTTGATTGGTGAACGGCTTCACGCTTCAAACCCTCCGTGGCAAAAAGCTCCAACTCTTGACCTTGGCGCATCACATAGATCGAGCATACCTCGGCCACCATGTTGCCAGCAATGAGAGATACAATTTTGTCGAGCCGCTTTTGTGCCGTCTCCGGTTCCGCCATCACCTCGCGGAGCCTTCGAAGCAGGACGCGCGGGCCGAGTGCAGAACTTGCCATGGCGCGTGTCCTTAGCCTTTGAGGCCTTTATAGAAGAATCGCTTGACTGTTTTGTGACGCAGCATGGTGGTTAAGCTTTATCCAAACCATAGGCTTGGTGCAAGGCACGCACCGCAAGTTCAGTATAAGCCTCGTCAATCAACACGCTGACTTTGATTTCAGATGTGGTGATGGCTTGAATGTTAATGCCTTTATCAGCCAGCGAACGGAACATTTTGGCGGCAACGCCCGCGTGGCTGCGCATGCCAATGCCAACGATAGACACTTTGGCCACATCCGCTGAATGGGACAATTCTTCAAAGCCCAATTGGTCTTTCAGTTTGTTCAAAAGATCGATGGCTTTGCGCAAATCTTTGCGTGGCAGGGTGAAGGTTAAATCAGCCACCGCGCCATCTGATGACACGTTCTGCACAATCATATCCACGCTGATATCAGCCTCGGCCAAGGGGCCAAAAATGGCCGCCGACACACCGGGCTTATCCTTTACGCGGCGCAGTGAAACCTTCGCTTCATCACGCGAATAGGCAATGCCGCTGACCACATGTTGTTCCATGGACTTTTCCTCTTGGCAAACGATTGTTCCGGGGCCAGTGCCGTCTGGCTTATTTTGATTGGGTGAATCAGGGGCTTCAAAACTTGAACGCACTTGCAATGGCACTTTATACACCATAGCAAGTTCAACCGAGCGGGGTTGCAATACTTTTGCACCCAGGGAAGCTTGTTCCAACATTTCTTCATAAGAAATCTTATCAAGCTTTTGCGCTGCGGTGACAATGCGTGGATCAGCGGTATAAACACCATCCACATCAGTATAGATATCGCAAGATGCTTCTAAGGCTGCGGCAATGGCCACGGCTGATGTGTCTGACCCGCCACGGCCCAGCGTGGTGATACGCTTATCAGGGCCAATGCCTTGAAAGCCGGTGATGACAGCCACTTGGCCTTGTTCCATGCGTTTTAAAATTTCGCCGCCGTTGATATTGGTCATGCGGGCAGAACCATGAACACCATCGGTTTCAATGGGAATTTGCCAGCCTGCCCATGAACGGGCGGGAATGCCAATTTCTTGCAAGGCAATGGCTAGAAGACCAGCCGTAATTTGTTCACCCGTGGCCACCACGGCATCATATTCACGCGCATCATGCATGGGGGCTGCCTGCCTGCACCATTCAACCAATTGGTTGGTTGTGCCCGACATGGCTGAAACCACCACGGCCACATGGTTTCCGGCTTTTACTTCACGTTCCACATGGCGGGCCACGTTGCGGATGCGTTCAATATCGCCAACCGACGTGCCGCCGAATTTCATAACCAAACGGCCCATTGGCCCTAACCCTCAAGTGATTCACATGCCGCAGGGGTGCGGCGCGGCGTACTCTTAGGTGAGGGCACTGAGATATGCAATAATGCGAATTATAAAATCAGGTAACAAATTCAATGACAATTGATACAAATCCCCTTCTTTCGACACTTGACGCTGGCGAAGTTGAAAAATTTTCTAAAATGGCGGCTGAATGGTGGAACCCCAAGGGTAAATTTGGGGTTTTGCATGTGTTTAACCCCGTGCGGTTGGCGTGGATTAAAGAACAGGTGTGCGCACGGTTTGGGCTTGACCCCATGGTGAGGGAGCCTTTCAAGGGATTGCGTTTTTTAGACATTGGTTGTGGCGGCGGGCTGTTGTGCGAACCCATGGCCAGGCTTGGGGCAAGCGTTGTGGGGGTTGACCCATCTGAAAAGAACATCAAAACCGCATCAGTTCATGCTGCTGAAGTGGAATTGGACATCGATTACCGCGTGGGCAAGGCCGAAGATTTGGCCGAGGCTGGCGAAAAATTTGATGTGATTTTAAACATGGAAGTGATTGAACATGTGGCCATGCCGCAGTTTTTTGTGAAAAATTGCTGCGCCATGGTGAAGCCTGATGGCTTGATGTTTGTGGCCACTTTGAATCGTACATTGAAATCTTTTGCACTTGCTATTGTGGGGGCCGAATATGTGTTGCGCTGGCTTCCACGCGGCACCCATGAATGGGAAAAGTTTGTGAAGCCGGAAGAATTGAAATTATGGCTTGAGCAGAATGGAACAGTTGTGAAAGCCCAAAGCGGTGTTACCTATCATCCACTGGCCAACGAATGGCGCAAAGCCAAGGATATGGATGTGAACTATATGGTGGTGGCGCAGAAGGGTTAGATGAGGTTCAGCTCATTCAAATCACGCGCGCCATGAACAACGCGCAGAACCTTAATCACGGCATTCTCAAAAACGTAAAGTACGACGTATTGACCTTCGACAAGGATGCGACAGTTGGGTAAAATATCTGGCCGTTTCGGGCCGCTTTCAGGAAATGTACCCAAAATATCGAGTTTTTGTTTTATTCTGTCAACGAAACTATCGGCAACTTTAATGTTGCTTTGCGCAATTGAAAACCAAATTTCATCGAAATCAAGTTCTGCAAAAGGCTGAACGATAATTTCAAAGTTGGCCACTAGGCGGATTTTTTGAAAGCCGCCAGTCTTTCGCGACCACGGCGTTTGATCTCCTCAGCATCAAATGGAACAGCGGGGCCGCTATCGAGTCCATCTTGAATCATTTTGCGAAGCTTTGCCATTTGCTCTTGCTTACGCAGTTGCTTGGCTTCCCAATCACGCAGTGCTTCACGCATGATCTCGCTGGTTGAAGCGTAAGCCCCCGAAGCCACAACTTCTTTCAAAGTTGCGTTCATCTCTGGGGTGAGTGAAATGCTGATTTTTTGAACTGTGCTCATAAGAGTTTGGTAGCAAATTTTGCTACCAGCTTCAAGAGGCCCTAATTCCCATCCTCTGGCAACACGGGCAGGGGCTGAATCTCGATGCCTTCTTCCAGCAGTTCCACGGCCTCTTCGCGCGTGGCTTCGCCATAAATTCCGCGCTTGGCTTTTTCGTTGAAATGCATTTTGCGGGCTTCTTCGGCGAAGTTTTCGCCAACGTTTTCGCTGGTGGCCTCAACGTGCTTTTTATAGTCGCGCATCAGCTGCAACATTTCGGCCATACGGTGGTCAGCGGGGCCCGCCGTCATCGCCTGTCGATCAGACTTGCGGTTTGATTTTGTGGGAATGCCCGGCGCCATGAGCTGTTTTTGAATTTTGTTGGTGTTGCAAATGGTGCAGGAAACCAAGCCGCGCTTGGCTTGTGTATCATAGGCATCGCTGTTGGAAAACCAGCCATCAAATTCATGGCCGTTGTCACACACCAAATCATAGCGGATCATGGTTTGATGTCGCTGAGTGAAAATTCACGCGCATGAACCAAGGCCGGAATCCGCGCACGCGCGGCAACAGATTCTGCGGGGTCAATTTCAAACAACAGATATTCAGGATCAGCGCCAGCCTCAGCAATCACTTGGCCCCATGGGTTGACAACTTTGCTGTGGCCAAAGGTTTCGCGGCCTGAATCATGTTTTCCGCCTTGGGCTGCGGCAATCACAAAGCTTCCAGTTTCAATGGCGCGGGCACGCAAAAGCACATGCCAATGGGCCTTGCCTGTAGGCACAGTGAAGGCCGCGGGAACTACCAACACATTGGCACCGGCCTTGGCCAGCATGTGATAAAGCGATGGGAAGCGGACATCATAACAAATGGAAAGGCCAAGCCTGCAAAACGGCAGATCAACTTTTACCGCTTGTGTGCCCGCTGTGAAGGTTTCTGATTCACGATATTTATCGCCATTGGGCAAATCAACATCAAAAAGATGGATCTTGTCATAACGGGCCACGCATGTGCCATCAGGGCCAAACAGCATGGTGCGGTTGACCAGCTTTCCATCGTCGCCCTTCAGCGCCATTGAACCAATGTGCAGCCACTTTTTAAGCTTTGCCGCCAGTTCAGAAAAGCCACGCACCGATGGATCTTCCTGTTCCGTCATCACCACGGCTTTGAGACGCTCACGATCAATCTCAAAGATATTGGTCATTTCTGGTGTTGAAATAAATTCGGCGCCTTGAGAGGATGCCTGCTTGATCAATGTTGAGGCATCGGCCAGGTTGGTTGGCATGTCGCGCGTCGAGCGCATTTGGATGAGGGCTGCTTTGAAACTCATGATTTAGACCAACAAGGCGTCAAGCCCGCCTTTTGCATCGAGAGCGTAAAGATCATCACAGCCACCCACGTGGGTTTGGCCGATGAAAATTTGTGGAACTGTGCGGCGGCCATTGGCGCGTTGCATCATTGTACTGCGCGCGTCAGGGTCATAGCTCACGTCAATTTCGGTGAAAGCCGCGCCCTTTTTTTGCAGCAAGGCCTTGGCTCTGGTGCAATAGGGGCAAAGATTGGTTGTATATATGGCAATGTTTTTCATGGTCTATCTATCAATATGCGGTTTGAAGGGCGCATTCACAAGAGCAAAAGTGAGAACATTCACTTGTGCCGCACCAGCCTTTTTCAACACGTCGACACAGGCTGAAATTGTTGATCCAGTGGTGCGCACATCGTCGACTAGCAAGATTGATTTTCCTTTAATATTGGTATTGTGAGCCAGCGCAAAAGCGTTGCGCATATTTTTATGCCGCGCGGCAGCGTCCAAACCCACTTGCTGGGGCGTTGAACGCACACGCTTTAAAATATGGGGGTTGTAAATTTCAGCATTCAGGTTTTGCGCCAAAAAGGCTGCTTGGTTGAAGCGCCGTTTCCATAAGCGAAACCGGTGCAGTGGCACGGGTAGAACCAGATCTGCCTCTTGCAAAAGGTCTCTTCCGGCCCTTGCCATCAGGCGGGCCATGAACAAGCCAGCCTCCATCCGGTCGCCATATTTCAATTGGTGGACATAGTTTTTTGAGGTCTCATCAAAAATTACGGCGGCGCGGGCCTTATCCCAAGGCGGGGGCTGGGTTAGGGCTTGCGCGCTGACCATGCCTTTGCCTTGGTCATAGGCGAAGGGCGTTCCCAACACATCACAAACCGGATCATCCAACAGGGTGAGTTTTTGCCAACAGGCGATGCAAATGCTGGCTTCAGCTTCTATCGGCGTTTGGCAGCCCAAACAGCGGGGCGGCGTTAAGGCATCTTTAAAACCATGCCACAGATTTTTGGCCCAACCCGCGACGGACTGAAGCTGGAACTTGGTTGGAAATTCAGCTAGCTCCTGTTCCATGACCGATGTGACACCTTTGATCTTTGACAGGCAACTTTATCTGGCACGCCAGCAAAAGGCCAGTGGCGCCAATGCAGCCTTGGTTGTGCATATCGCTGAAGATTTGGCCGATCGTTTAAGCGTGATCAACCATCAGTTTGAAAGGGTTTTGTTGATTGCACAAAATGCAGAAGCCTTTGCCACCGTGTTGAAGGGTTCGGGCAAATGCGCGACAATTGAAATTCGCCAACCTGTGGCCAGTGACGCCCTTGATCTGGCGGCCAACCATTATGACGCAGTGTTTCACCTGATGGATATTCATTGTGTCAATGATATGCCGGGCACATTGGCGCAATGTTCGCGCGCGCTGAAACCAGATGGGTTATTTATGATGGCGGGTTTTGCCGGTGAAACCTTGGCGGAATTGCGCGAAGCATGGCTTGCCAGCGAAAGTGAGATTTCGGGCGGGGCATCGTTACGCATTGCGCCAATGATCAGCACCCGTGAAATGGGCGGGCTTTTGCAGCGCGCTGGCTTGGCGCTTCCGGTGAGTGATGTTGACCATGTGACGCTGCGCTATGCTGATCCATTGGCGATGCTGCGCGAGATCAAGGGCTTTGGATTTTCCAACCCGCTTATTGAAAGGCGCAAAGCCATAACATCTGAACGCATGGTGGCATTTGTGCTGCGCTATTATCAAGACCATTTCGCTGACGCAGATGGCCGGGTTCGCGCCACGTTGGATGTGTTGTGGGCCTTGGCATGGAAGCCCCATGACAGCCAGCAAAAACCACTCAAGCCGGGCAGTGCCAAGGCCAGCCTTGCTGAGGTGTTGGCCAAGCTGGATGAAAAGCCCTAACTTAGCGCTGGCTGGTTTGCCAATTGGGGTTGATCCACGGCTCTAAGTTTGAAGGCGCCAACATGGGTTTTCCCAAAATATGATCTGAGGCTTTTTCACCAATCATAATTGTGGGGGCGTTAAGGTTGCCGTTGGTCACTTGCGGCATGATCGATGAATCGACCACGCGCAAATTTTCCATGCCGATCACCCGGGTTTCAGGATCCACCACCGCCATTTTGTCTTTGACCGACCCCATTTTGCAGGTGCCGCATGGGTGGTAGGCGCTCTCGCAATGTTGGCGAATAAAATCATCAATCTGCTCATCAGATTGAACCGCATTTCCGGGTTGAATTTCTTCACCCGCATAAGGCTTCATGGCATCTTGTTTGAAAAGCTCACGGGTGAGCCTGATGCATGATCGAAATTCCGTCCAATCATCGGGGTGGCTCATATAGTTGAACAGAATTTTTGGATGCACAGTGGCATCGGCATTTTGAATGCGCACATGGCCCCGCGATTTGGTGCGCATGGGGCCTACATGAACCTGAAAGCCATGGCCTTCAAAAGCGGCCTTGCCATCATAACGCATGGCGGCGGGCAAAAAGTGATATTGAATATTGGGATAATCAATGCCTGCATGCGAGCGAATAAAACCACAGGATTCAAAATGATTGGTGGCCCCTAAGCCCGTTCCAAACAGCAGCCATTCAAGCCCGATCATGGCTTTTGAAAATAAACCCAGCTCGCCATTCAAGGTAATGGGTTGCAGGCAGCGCAATTGAAAATATATTTCCAAGTGATCATGCAAATTTTCGCCCACGCCCAAAAGCGGGTTAACAACATCAACACCGGCCGCTTTCAACACAGCGGGCGCACCAATGCCAGAACGTTGTAATATGGCCGGCGAATTGATTGACGAGGCAGCAACGATCACCTCACGCCGCGCACGGGCAATTTTAACCTCGTTGCCTTGATAATATTCAACGCCAACAGCTTTGCGGCCTTCCAGCACAATACGGCGCACCATGGCTTCAGTTTGTAAATCAATCTTGCCCTTGGCCAAGGCGGGTTTCAAATAGGCATTGGCCACCGACCAGCGCACGCCGTTGTGCACTGTCATTTCCATGGCGGCAAAACCTTCTTGCTGGCTGCCGTTATAGTCTTTGCTAACGGGGTAACCGGCTTGGCGGCCTGCATCAATAAAGGCCTGATAGAGCGGATTTTTGCGCGGACCTTTTTTAACATACATGGGGCCGCGGTGGCCGCGCCAATCAGGCTCTCCGCCTTCCACATTTTCCTGGCGTTTGAAATAGGGCAGAACATCAGCATGGCCCCAGCCGGTGGCCCCCATTTCGGCCCATGTGTCAAAATCACGGGCGTGGCCCCGCACATAAACCATGCCGTTGATGGACGATGAACCACCCATAACCTTGCCACGCGGGGTGACCAATTTGCGATTGTTCAAATAGGGTTCAGGTTCTGATTCAAAGCCCCAATTATAAAGGCCCATGTTCATGGGATAGGAAAGGGCTGATGGCATTTGGATGAGCGGCCCGCGATCAGACCCACCATATTCCAAAACCAATACCGTGTTTTTTCGATCTTCAGACAGGCGTTTGGCCATGACCGATCCGGCAGAGCCCGAACCGATAATGATAAAATCATATTCATTTGCCGACACTTTATTCACGCCCCGCCCTGAAGTTCACCAAACTTGTCGCTTATGGCGGGTTTTGCTTGGGTGAAATTTGCGACGCTTTGTTATGTATCTCCGCCACCCAGCGAAATGCACTTGGAATTTGGCTTGGGTTTTGAGAAGATGGCACAAAGGAAAAAGAAGAATGCAAATTGTGCCACTGGGGGAAACCACGTTCGAATGGGTCAACGAGAAGGGGCAATCGCCATTTGTTTTGGTGTGTGAGCACGCTTCAAACCATGTGCCAGATGGGCTGTTGCGGTTGGGTTTGAGTGAGTCCGATTTAAAACGCCACATTGCCTTTGATATTGGTGCGGCAGGAACAGCGCGGATGCTTTCTAAACTTCTTGATGCGCCGTTGATTGTGCAGCGCTTTTCTCGGTTGATTTATGATTGTAATCGTTCGCCGGAACAGCCAGCGGCCATGCCTGAATTGAGCGAAACCACCGCCATTGCGGGCAACATAAAATTGTCTGCAGAAGCCAAATTGGCCCGCGTGAACCAAGTTTATCGACCGTTTCATCATGCTTTGGAAAAGTTTTTGGATGGGCGTGCGGTGGAGATGAAAAAAACCTGTCTGGTTTCAATTCACAGTTTCACACGGGTTTATAAGGGCAAGCCCCGCAGCGTTGACGTGGGGCTTTTGTTTGATCGTGACCCGATGTTGGCAAATCTGCTGGCCAAATCTTTCCCTGATGTCACAACCCAACTCAACGAGCCTTACGGCCCAAAAGACGGGGTTATGCATCTTATGAATTTGCATGCGGCCCCGCGTGGCTTGCATCACCTGATGGTTGAAATTTGTAATGATCTGATCGACACTGAGCGCAATCAACAACTCTGGGCCCAGCGGCTTTCTGTGCCGCTGCAACAGGCCGCAGCAAAACTGGGAGAGACACAATGAACAAGGGCATGTTGA
Source organism: Aestuariivirga sp. (assembly GCA_043766895.1). Classification (GTDB taxonomy): domain Bacteria; phylum Pseudomonadota; class Alphaproteobacteria; order Rhizobiales; family Aestuariivirgaceae; genus Aestuariivirga. Next base: position 8,827 of record JAYUHQ010000257.1, on the reverse strand, counting down.
CATTAGATCAGCTGAAAGCAGAAGTGAAAGCTGGAACCATTGATACGGTTGTGGTGGCCATGACAGACTTGCAGGGCCGCTTGGTTGGCAAGCGCTTTCATGCACAATTTTTCTGTGATGGCGGTTATGAAGAAACCCATGCCTGCAATTATCTGCTGGGCGTTGATATCGAGATGGAACCTGTGCCCGGCTATAAAGCCACAAGCTGGCAAAAGGGTTATGGCGATTTTGTTTTAAAGCCTGATATGTCAACGCTGCGCAAAACACCGTGGCTTCCCGGCACGGCTTTGGTGTTGTGTGATGTACTTGACCACCACACCCATCAAGATGTGCCGCATTCACCGCGCGCCATTTTGAAAAAGCAATTAAAGCGCCTCGAAGCCATGAAGATGAAAGCCTATATGGCTTCAGAACTTGAGTTTTTCTTGTTCGATGACAGTTTCGAGACCTGCAACACCAAAGGCTATCGCGATCTGAAAACCGCTGCCTATTACATTGAAGATTATGGCGTGCTGCAAACATCTAAAGAAGAAGTTTATATGCGTGCCTTACGCAATGGTTTGGCAGGTGCTGGCATTTATGTGGAAAACTCCAAGGGCGAATGGGGCCCCGGCCAAGAAGAAATTAACGTGAAATATGATGAAGCCTTGGCCATGGCTGATGCCCATGTGATCATTAAAAACGGTGCCAAGGAAATTGCCTATGGTGTTGGCAAGGCCATAACCTTTATGGCCAAATGGGATTATGGGTTGGCTGGCAATTCATCGCACATCCATCAATCATTATGGTCTGTCGATGGCAAGCAATCGCATTTTTATGACAAGGCCGGCCACCATGGCATGAGCGAAATGATGCAACATTATCTGGCTGGTCAATTGGAACATGCCAGCGAGATTACCTATTTCCTGGCACCCTATATCAACTCCTACAAGCGCTTCATGGTTGGCACATTTGCGCCCACCAAAGCGGTGTGGAGTTTTGACAATCGCACAGCGGGTTATCGCTTATGTGGCGCTGATTCAAAAGCCATTCGGGTGGAATGCCGTGTGGGCGGGGCTGATCTTAACCCCTATCTGGCGTTTGCGGCTTTGATTGCGGCGGGCCTTGATGGCATTGAAAAAAAGATGAAGCTTGAACCGGTTTTTACGGGTGACGCCTATAACCAAGAAAAACTTCGTGAGATTCCAAAAACATTGCGCGATGCCACAGAGCTTTTGGATCAATCAAAATTTTTGCGCGCCGCTATGGGTGATGAGGTGGTTGACCATTATGTGCACACCGCAAAATGGGAACAGTTTGAATTTGACAGGCGCGTTACAGATTTAGAATTGAAGCGTGGGTTTGAGCGTTATTAAAATGGCCAATCATGTCATCGCAATTTCACCTGTTGATGGTTCTATTGTTGCCAAGCGTAAACTTGCCAGCAAGAAAGATGTGCTGGCGGCTTTTGCTGCGGCCCATGCGGCCCAAAAAATTTGGGCTGGTTTAAGCATTGCTGAACGGGCCACATATTGCTTGGCCGCGGTTGATGCCATGGTGGCCATGAAAGATGAGATTGTGCCTGAATTGGCGTGGTCTATGGGCAGGCCCATTCGTTATGGGGCAGGCGAACTGCGCGGTTTTGAAGAACGCGCCCGCCATATGATTGGCATTGCTCAATCAGCATTGGCCGATGTTGTGCCGCAAGCCAAAGATGGTTTTGAGCGGTTCATCAAGCGGGTTCCCTTGGGTGTGGTTTTCACCATTGCACCTTGGAATTATCCTTATCTTACGGCGGTTAATTCTATTATCCCGGCTTTGATGGCGGGCAATGCTGTGGTTCTAAAACACGCCTCGCACACGCTTTTGGTGGGGGATCGTTTTCAAAAAGCATTTGATAAGGCGGGGCTTCCACGCGGCCTGTTTCAACATCTGGTTTTAAGCCACGAACAATCAGCCGATATTATTTCTGGCAAGCTTGCCAATATGGTGTGTTTTACGGGTTCTGTTCCCGGTGGCCAAGCCATTGAAAGGGCAGCGGCGGGGCAATTTTTATCGGTGGGCTTAGAACTTGGTGGCAAAGACCCAGCCTATGTTCGGGCTGATGCAAACTTGGCCCATGCGATTGAAAATTTGGTCGATGGTGCGTTTTTTAATTCAGGCCAAAGCTGTTGCGGCATTGAACGCATTTATGTGCACAAAAATCTTTATAAGGATTTTGTTGAAGGTGCTGTGGCGCTAACGAAAACCTATGTGTTGGGTTCGCCGCTGGAAGAGGCCACGACGTTGGGGCCAATGATTAAGCCTGAAGCCGCAAGCTTTGTGCGCAAGCAAATTGCTGCGGCTATGCGCGGTGGTGCCAAGGCGCATATTGAAGAAAAAATGTTTGCCGCCAGCAAAAAGGGCACGGCTTATTTAGCGCCGCAAATTCTCACAAATGTGAACCATCAGATGAGTGTGATGCGCGATGAAAGTTTTGGCCCCGTTGTTGGCATTATGAAAGTTTCAAGCGACGAAGAGGCCATTCAATTGATGAATGATTCAGATTTTGGCTTAACCGCAGCAATTTGGACCAGCGATGTCGAGGCTGCTAAAAGCATTGGCAATCAGATTGAAACCGGAACCGTGTTTATGAATCGCTGTGATAATCTTGACCCCGCATTAACATGGACGGGTGTTAAAAACACCGGCCGCGGTGCCACACTTTCCAGCATCGGCTATGAAGCCCTGACCAGACCCAAAAGCTTTCATTTGAGGACAAAGATATGACGTTACCCAATCGCAATTTTAACTTTCCGACAGCCATTAAATTTGGTGCGGGGCGCATTAAGGAACTGGCTGATCATTGCAAAGCGGTGGGCATGAAACGGCCTTTGTTTGTCACTGATCCCGGCCTTGCCGCCATGCCGATGGTGCAAGACATTGTTGCAGATTTGAAAAAAGCTGGCCTTGCGGCCTTGGTGTTTTCAGATGTGCGGCCCAACCCGGTTGAGGCCAATGTGATTGCTGGTGTGAAAGCCTATAAGGCTGGCATGCATGATGGTGTGATTGCTTTTGGTGGCGGCTCTGGCCTTGATATTGGTAAAATGATTGCGCTGATGCACGGCCAATCCATTTCAGTGTTTGATTTGGAAGATGTTGATGATTGGTGGACACGCGCTGATGCAACACGCATATCGCCAATCATTGCCGTTCCCACAACGGCAGGCACGGGATCTGAGGTTGGCCGCGCTGGTGTGGTGACGCATCCTGTAACCCATGAAAAGAAGATCATTTTCCATCCGGCCATTATGCCGCGCATTTCCATTCTTGATCCTGAGCTTACGGTTGGCTTGCCTGCGAAATTGACAGCGGCCACAGGCATGGATGCTTTGGCCCATAATATTGAGGCCTATTCGGCACCATTTTATCATCCGCTGGCCAAGGGTGTGGCCTTAGAGGGCATGTTGTTGGTGAAAGATAATCTTGCCAAAGCGGTGAAGAAGCCCAAAGATTTGGATGCGCGTGGCAACATGTTGCTGGCATCATCCATGGGGGCCACAGCGTTTCAACGCGGGCTTGGGGCCATTCACGCACTGTCACACCCGTTTGGCGGGTTGTATGATGCACACCACGGCATGCTGAATGGAATCATCATGCCTTATGTGGTGAAGGCCAATCGCAAAAAAATTGAAAAGGATATTGAACGCGCTGCGGCCTATCTGGGCATTAAAGGTGGGTTTGATGGGTTCCTCAAATGGATTTTGGCCTTGCGCAAGGAAGTGGGCATTCCACACACGCTGGCTGATATTGGCATTGATACAAAACGTTTGGACGAAGTGGCCGCGATGGCGATTAAAGATCCATCAGCCGGTGGCAACCCCATTCTGTTTACCGAGAAGCAGTACAAAGCATTGGCCAAGAAGTGTGTGATTGGTGAACTGTAATTCCGTGTTAAACTGATTCCATGCTCGGAACCCCATTCAGCCCTTGGCCTAGTTTTACACCTGAAGAGGTGGCTGGGGTTTCACGCGTGCTTTCATCCAACAAAGTGAATTATTGGACGGGCACGGAATGTCGTGAGTTTGAGAAGGAATTTGCGGCATGGTGTGGCACACCCCATGCGGTGTCTCTTGCCAACGGTACTTTGGCCATTGATTTGGCGTGGAAGGTTTTAGGCATAGGCAAGGGCGATGAAGTGATCGTCAGTCCACGGACGTTTTTAGCATCCGCCACGTCGATCATCAATGCTGGTGCTATTCCGGTGTTTGCTGATGTGGATGCGGATAGCCAAGTGATCACCCCTGAAACTGCTGCAAAGGTTTTGACCAAAAAAACCAAAGCCATTTTATGCGTGCATCTGGCCGGTTGGCCTTGTGACATGGATGGTTTTAAGGCGCTGGCGAAACTTCATGGTTTGTTTCTGGTTGAAGATTGTGCCCAAGCTCATGGCGCCAAATTGAATGGTGTTTCCGTTGGGGCCCTTTCTGATTTTGCCGCGTGGTCTTTTTGCCAAGACAAAATTATGACAACCGGCGGCGAAGGCGGCATGGTGACAATGGCCAACAAGGATTATTGGTCACGCGCTTGGTCATACAAAGACCACGGCAAATCATACGAAGCAGTTTATGAGCGCCAACATCCACAGGGATTTCGGTGGCTGCATGAAACGGTTGGCACCAATTGGCGCATGCTTGAAATGCAGGCTGTGATCGGGCGCATTCAACTTCACCGCATGACGGAATGGACTGCGCTTCGCACCAAGAACGCGCATCAGATTTTTAATGCGGCAAGGCAATCTTCGGCCTTGCGCGTGCCAGAAATTCCCAATTCGGTGACACATGGATTTTACAAAGCTTATGTGTTTGCAAAGCCTGAGGCTTTAAAAACCGATTGGTCGCGGGATCGGATCGTGCATGAGATCAACGCGCAGGGCGTGCCGTGTTATCAAGGGTCTTGTTCTGAAGTTTATTTAGAAAAAGCCTTTGATCATGAACCGGGCAGGCCAGCCCAACGCTTGCCCATGGCACAGCAATTGGGTGAGACCAGTATAATGTTTATGGTTCACCCAACATTACGGGCCGATGAGATTGCAAAAACCAGCGATGTTTTAAAAAGCGTTATGCAACAGGCCCAGCGTTAACTGCCAAGGCCAGCGAGCTTGAAAACCCGATCAACAGCGTCTTGATTGTTACCGGCTTTGAGGGCTGTTTCAATTTTTTTCAATTCTAAATTCAGTTCTTTTGGCGGCAGAAAAAACTCGTTGCTGCGCATGATGCGCAGGTGATCTGTTTTGGAAATGTCTTTGCCGATTTGCAATTCTTCATAGAGCTTTTCACCATCACGAAGACCGGTAATTTTAATTTCGATATCGCCTTGGGGATTGTCGTTGGTTTTCAAGCTCAGGCCTTGAAGCTCAATCATGGTTTTTGCCAGCTCCATAATTTTCACAGATTCGCCCATGTCGAGCACGAAAACATCACCGCCCTTGCCCATGGCGCCAGCCTGAATAACCAGTTGTGCCGCTTCAGGGATCAACATGAAAAAGCGGGTAACATCAGGATGGGTGACACAGACTGGCCCGCCCTTATTAATCTGTTCGCGAAACAGTGGAATTACAGAGCCGGTTGAACCCAACACATTGCCAAAGCGCACCATGGCAAAAACGGTTTTATTATTTGGCGCTTTTGCCAAGGCTTGCACCACCATTTCGGCCACCCGCTTTGATGCGCCCATAACACTGGTGGGCCGCACCGCTTTATCAGTGGAGACAAGCACAAATAATTTTACGTTGTGGGCCATGGCTGCGCTGGCCACGATTTGCGTTCCAAAAATATTATTCAACAATCCATCGCGCACATTTTCCTGCACCATGCGCACATGTTTATAGGCCGCGGCATGCAACACCACATCGACAGAATGGTGTGCACAAATGCTGGTGATGCGGGCATGATCAAGAATGTTGCCAAGCACAGCCACAAGGGTTGGCGGATTTTTCATCATTGAAAAATGGGCTTCAATTTCACGATGAATTTCAAACAGCGAAAACTCACTATGATCAAGCAAGATCAATTTTGCCGGCCCAAAATTTGCCACTTGGCGCACAAGTTCAGAGCCAATCGAACCGCCCGCCCCAGTGATAAATACTGTTCGATTTTTTATGGCCTGTTCCATCAGTTCACGATTGGGGGGAACCGGGTCACGGCCCAACAAGTCTTCAAGCTTTACGGGTTGGAGCGCCGAAACTTCAATTTTGCCATCGGCCAAATCTTCATGATCAGGAATGGTTTTTACTTGCAGGCCGTGGCCCATGAACATATCGACCATGGCCCGCCTGCTGGCGCGGTTTTGCTTGGGCTTGGCCACCATCACTTCGCGGGGCTTAAAGCGCTGCATCACATAATCCATATCGTCAAGTGTCAACGCTTTGATGCCTGAAATGGTGCGGCCCACGATGGAATAATCTGTGTCAACAAAGGCCATCGGCGCATAGCGGCCTTGGCGCTTGAGGCTTTCGGCCAGCATAATGCCTTCTCGGCCTGCGCCAAAAATGATAACGGGTATCTGTTCGCTTTTGGGCGCTGGGCGCGGCAAGTCGCGCATGAGAAAGGCCGCCAATTTGCGTAAGGCGATCATGCACAACATGGCCAAAAGCATATAAATGACGATGACGGAGCGCGCGAAATTGACCTTATCAAAGGCTAAAAGGCACATGGCCCACACCGGGGCCACAAGAAGTTGCGAGCGCCAGATGCGCGATTCAACATCATAAGTGTAGGTTCGCGTTACAGATTGATAAACCCCCAGCAGAGACGCGCAGAAAATGCTGATAACCGGGCCCAACAGATAAAACGCCAAAGATTGGTTTTGCGGCAATTCAAGATTAGATAAGCGCAGCACATAGGCAACCAATACGGCGGGCACAAGCAACGACAAATCAGCCACCCACATCACCGCCAATTTTGCCGGGCGCGGCAGATTTTGCAACTTGAGTGACTGGTTTTTAAGAAGCGACTGAATCATTAATTTCCCCAGAGGGATAGGCTATAGCATTTCACGTGAGTGATTAAAGCTGTGATGGCTTAAATACCAAACAAAACGGAGCCTGAAAGGCTCCGTTTTTCAAATCAGATATTGAGTGGATTATTTTCCAGAAATAGGGGCTCTGCGCGACAGCAACAAAATGGCACCAACACCCAAAACACCGCCGCCAATCAGCAACAGGGGCAAAGCACTTGGACCATATGCAGCTGATGGCATTGAGCCCATATCAGCAGCAGGAACGATTGCGGCATCGCCGATCATGGCAACTTTTTCGCCAGCTTTGCAAGGTGCTTTGGCAGAGATTGTTACAACTTGTGTTGCAGCAACGGATACAGCACAGCCTGAAGCATAATTGACCACTGCTGACGACTTTTCGCCAACCATCAATTGGTCACCGGCATTTAAAGACACCAAACCAACCGCAGGAACAAAGCCCTTACCGTGGTTGATCATGACTTTGCCTTCGACGGTTCCCAATTCTGCGACGATGGCAGAAGCTTGGGCCGAAGCAAACGACAAGATTGATGCTGCGACAAGTGTTGTCTTAAAAATAGAATTCATTAGTTCCCCCGATGTTTAACAATGGGGAGGTGTTAACAGCCTAGGCAACGTTAGTCAACGTCCGCTTGCATTGGGAGGATTATTTTCGCATTTGGTTGCAAGGAAAATCAGAAATAAATACAGGGCCTTAAGTCAGGCAATAATAATTGGCTGATTTTTATCAACACATGTGGCCTTCCAGCAACAGTTATAGATGCTCAAGGGGCGCTGGCACGGTTGCGCGTCTGGGCATAAAGGGCGGTGAAGGAGGTTATTGCAAAAATTCCATCAGCCAAGAATGCTGGATTGGAAGGAATGGATAATATTCGAGAGGTATTAATCAGGCGATTTGCCCCATTTGCAGGTTCAACCGTAAGATTATCAACCTGGCCCAACATTTGGCCTTCATGGCAGGGGGCTTTGGCAGGCACATTGAATGTTTGCGGCGTTGAATATGTTATCGAGCATTTTGCGGCCTGATAGGCAATGGTGATTGAACTGTTGTCGCCGATGAAAACTGCATCGCCTGGGTTCAGGTTTGCGTTTCCGATGGCTTGGGCAAAGCCTTTGCCATGGCTGATGAGGATTTTTCCGGAAAAATCGGCAACGGCTGCAGTTGGGCCAGACGTTGCCAGCGCTTGAGACGCCAACACAACACTCAACCCTAAAATCATCGCAATACGCATTTAAAAATCCCTCAGTTGTTGGTTTTGGAATAACCGTTGATGGTTAAAGCTTTGATAATGCGAATTTCAAAATTGATATTTTGTTAATGGCATTTCGAACATTTCCAATAATTTCAGGCCCCAAAACGATTGGTTATGAATTGGCCGCTAGGTTTTAGCCTTGATCGGACGGACGGGCTGTGACTGCGACTGAAAAAAACATTGTTCTGTTAGGTGGAGATAATCCAACAACGTGGATTGTTTACAACGAACTTGTCAGCCAATTTGGGCTGTTTCCTATTGTTCTGGAAAACTCCCTCTCGCGCTCAACACTGATCAAAAACCGCATCAAGAAAATTGGCTTGCCTCGGGTTTTAAGTCAGATTGGTTTTGCCTTTTTGATCAGGCCACTGTTGTTTCTGCGCGATAGGCACCGGATTGCGTTTTTGCAGCGCAAATATGGCATGGAACAAACCCCGCCGATGAATGGCGTGATCTATACCGTGCAAAACGTGAATGGGGCAGCCGCACATGACCTGATTGCTTCGCTGAAGCCTGATATTGTCATTGTCAATGGCACACGGATCTTGAGTAAAAAAACGCTGGCAAAAATCAATGCG
>JAYUHQ010000256.1:0-10373 GCA_043766895.1 Aestuariivirga sp. | reverse complement strand
GGCATGCCCATTATTCTGATTTCTCATAACATGCCGCATGTGTTTGAAGTGTGTGATCGCATTCATATTCATCGTTTGGGCCGCAGGCTTTGCACCATTAATGCCAAAGACTTTTCGATGTCGGATGCTGTGGCGATGATGACCGGCGCCAAAGAGCCGCCCCCGGAACTTCTGGGCACTTAATGTTGAATGTCGACAAGCTTGCAAGCCTTCTCCGTGAAAAATCGGGGAAGGCTTTGCGTTTTATGGTGGCTATCGCTGGGCCGCCCGGCGCTGGCAAATCCACCGTTGCCGCTCAACTGCGCTATGGGTTGATCAAGCTGGGTGAGACAGCCATTGTTGTGCCGATGGATGGATTTCATTTTGACGACGCGGTTCTTCATGCGCGCGGGCATCGGGCCCGCAAGGGTGCGGCCTTCACCTTTGATGTTTTTGGTTTTGAAGTTTTATTAAAACGCATCAAGGCGCGTGAACCTGATATTGCCATTCCGGTGTTTGATCGAACGATGGAACTTTCACGCGCTGGTGCTGATATTGTAACTGATGAAGCCAAGTTTATTCTGGTCGAAGGCAATTATTTGTTGCTCGATCAAGCGCCTTGGAACCGGTTAAAGCCGTTGTTTGATTTCACCATTTTCATCGACGTGCCCGAAGCCGAGCTCGAGCAACGCCTTATGGGTCGCATTCTGGCCCATGGCCATGATGAAGCCTATGCGAAAAATTGGATCGCCTCAAACGACATGCTGAATATCCGCGATGTTCAGGCCAACAGCATTCCAGCAGATTTGGTGGTTTAGCCGCAATCGCCAACAAGGCCAGAAGCCTGAATGCCAGCCAAGGCCGCAATCTCGTCATTGTCTGACGTATCACCTGAAACACCCACAGCGCCGAGGATTTGACCTTCGGTCGATTTGATTAAAACACCGCCAGGCACTGGCACAATGCCGCCTGCAATGGCGCTGACCGCACCTTGGAAAAAATGGGGGCGGTCTTTGGCAAATTTTTCAACACCTCTGGTTCCGGTGTTAAACATCACACAGGCGCGGGCCTTGGCGGCAGCGATATCAAACCGCGCCAACGACGAGCCATCGGAAATGGCAGCGGCAACCACAACCCCACGCGCGTCCATTACCACAACGCCCAAAGGTTTGAACTTGGCATTGCGGCCGTGGTTTAAAGTGTGTTCGATGATCGATTGGGCTTGGTTGAGGGTGAGGGACATGATCGGTTCCTTGACATTGATTGCCCCTCGTAGCCTTCAAGGATGACTAGTGCAACATTTTGAAAGCGTGGAACCAATCATTTTTGGCAAACCCCGGAATGCACCAGAGCATGCACAGTGGTTCAATAGCGCGGGCGGCCGTAGCCGGCCCCATATCCTCAACGTCCCAGCCCAATTGATCAAGAATGCTTGATACTGTCGTTTTTGCAGCCGCATCATTGCCAGCAATAAACATGCTGGGCTTGCCACCCTGAAAATTCGGGTTGACCATGGCGGCAGCGCCCACGGAATTAAACGTTTTCACGAAATTGGCCGCTGGGTATTTGGATTGTAGTTTTTCCATCAATGATTGGTTGAGATCGGTAAAATAGTGCAGTACGCCATTTTCTGGTGGGGCATCTGCGATTGGATTGGTGGCATCAATCACAGTTTTGCCTTTCAAGTTGTCAGCCCCAGCCAAACCAAGAGCAGCTTCAGCCACTGTGCCTTTGACCGCGAGCAAAATTACCTCACCAAATTTGGCCGCATCGGCGAATGATGCCACTTTTGCCTTCGGATTGGCTTTGGAGAATTCGGCTAATTTGCTCGTGTCACGTGTTCCAAGTGTCACGTCATGGCCGTGTTTAATTAATCCTGAAGCCAACGTTGTGGCCACGGATCCAGAACCTAGAATTCCAATCTTCATGATTTTCTCCCTCAAAAGCCTTTGAAGTGGTGAGCATCGGCCAACGCGTCAAGGGCGCCCCGAAGCAACATTTTTATGGGCCAATGGATTTTTCAAAAATTTGGTTTTGTCACCCGCCTCAAGGTCAAATTGATCCTACCGCCTTCTTTCAGTAGGGTTGAAGTTCCTGTCAGCACACGGTCGATGCCGTGAAAGCATAGGCGGCTTTGGCCACCCATGACCAACACATCGCCTGAGGCTAATTTTAAGGATTGGGTTTTGCCGCCGCGGGTTGTGCCGCCAAATCGGAAAACTGCCGTGTCGCCCAGCGAGATTGAAACAACGGGGGCTGCAAACTCTTCCTCATCCTTATCCTGATGCAGGCCCATTTTGGCCCCGCTTTGATAAAAGTTCACCAAACAGGCTTCGGGTTCAGCTTGAAAGCCTGAAACTGCGCGCCATATACCCATAATGTCGGATGGAATTTCGGGCCAACGCGTTGCCAGAACCGGGTGCAAAGGCTGATAGCGATAGCCAGCCCGATCTGATACCCAGCCAAGGCTGCCCAAATTGGTCATGCGCACGGAAAAGGGTGTTCCGGTTCGTGGCATTAAAGGCACAAAAAGCGGGGCATTTTGCACACATTCGCGCAATCGTGCCACCACTGCCTCTTGGGCTGCCCTGCCGATTAGGCCCGGGTAATGTTTCATTCCATTATTCATTACATTCTCTGCTTACAAAACCTTGATAGGGCGAACTCTCGCCCCTATATACCGCCAGAACGCCAAATCAGATTGCTGATGCGGCACGGTTTTTAATCACGGGGGCGTTGCCTCGGGTGCCTGATAGGGGGCCCGAAGAGAAGCCCGCTAGAGGAGAAGATAGAATGGGTAAAGTTATCGGTATTGATCTTGGCACCACCAATTCTTGTGTGGCTGTTATGGAAGGCAAAACACCAAAGGTGATTGAGAACGCCGAAGGTGCGCGCACAACACCATCGATCGTTGCATTTAATGCTGAGGGCGAAACATTGGTGGGCCAGCCTGCCAAGCGCCAAGGTGTGACCAATCCTGAAAACACCTTCTTTGCGATCAAGCGTCTGATTGGGCGTCGGATGGATGATCCGATGGTGGCCAAGGATAAAAAGCTGGTGCCTTACAACATTGTCAAAGCCGACAATGGTGATGCTTGGGTTGACAGCCGTGGCACCAAATATGCGCCTTCACAAATTTCAGCTTTCACCCTGACCAAGATGAAGGAAACTGCTGAACGTTATTTGGGCGAGCCTGTGACACAGGCCGTGATCACCGTTCCTGCGTACTTTAACGACAGCCAACGCCAAGCCACCAAAGATGCTGGACGCATTGCTGGTTTGGAAGTTTTGCGCATCATCAACGAACCAACCGCTGCTGCCTTGGCTTACGGTCTTGATAAGCGTGAAGCTGGCACAATTGCGGTTTATGATTTGGGCGGCGGCACATTCGACGTTTCAGTTCTTGAAATCGGCGATGGCGTGTTCGAAGTGAAGTCCACCAATGGCGATACGTTCTTGGGTGGTGAAGACTTTGATATGCGTATTGTTGATTATATTGCTGACGAGTTCAAAAAAGAAAACTCGATGGATTTGCGCAAAGACAAGCTGGCTCTGCAACGTTTGCGTGAAGCTGCTGAAAAGGCCAAGGTTGAACTTTCATCGGCCATGCAAACTGAAATCAACTTGCCCTTCATCACCGCTGATGCTTCTGGCCCAAAACATTTGGCTGTGAAACTTTCGCGTTCCAAGCTTGAAGCTTTGGTGGATGACCTTATTCAAAAAACTGTTGAGCCATGCCGCCAAGCCTTGAAAGATGCTGGCGTAACCGCCGCGCAAATTGATGAAGTGGTTTTGGTGGGCGGCATGACCCGCATGCCCAAGGTTATCGAAATCGTAAAGCAGTTCTTCGGTAAAGAACCCCACAAGGGTGTTAACCCTGATGAAGTTGTGGCCATTGGTGCGGCTATTCAGGGCGGCGTTCTGAAGGGCGAAGTGAAAGACGTTCTGTTGTTGGACGTGACCCCATTGTCGCTTGGCATTGAAACCTTGGGCGGTGTGTTCACACGGTTGATTGACCGCAACACAACAATCCCAACCAAGAAATCTCAGGTGTTCTCAACAGCTGACGATAATCAAACGGCTGTGACCATTCGCGTGTTCCAAGGCGAACGTGAAATGGCTGCTGATAACAAATCTCTTGGCCAGTTCGATCTGATGGGCATTCCATCAGCACCGCGCGGCATTCCACAAATTGAAGTGACGTTTGATATTGACGCCAACGGCATTGTGAATGTGTCGGCCAAAGACAAGGCCACCAACAAAGAACAGCAAATTCGCATTCAAGCCTCTGGCGGTTTGACGGATGCTGAAATTGAAAAGATGGTCAAGGACGCTGAGGCTAACTCTGCCGAAGATAAAAAGCGTGTTGGTTTGGTGGAAGCCAAGAACCAAGCTGAAAGCTTGATCCACTCCACCAACCGGACATTGAAAGATGCCGGCGATAAAGTGCCTGCTTCGGATAAGTCTGCGCTGGAAGCTTCGATTGCTGATTTGAAGGCATCACTGGAAACAGGTGACACCGACGACATTCAAGCCAAGCACACGGCTTTGATGCAGCTTGCCATGAAGTTGGGTGAAGCCCTGTATAAGGGTGGTGGTGCCGGTGGTGCTGAGCCACATTCAGGCGCACCAGACAACGATCATCAAGATGAAAAAGAACCTCCACGTGATGAGTTTGATGATGTTCTTGATGCCGAGTTCACTGAGATCGACGAAAAGAATAAGAAGTCATAATTTGACTGCGTGTTCTCAAGACTTAATTGCCGTCGCCCCTGCCAAAACAGGGGTGGCGGTTTGTCTATGCTTTATACGTTGAATTGAAATCACATGGCCAAGCGCGATTTTTATGAAATTCTGGGTGTTGCTAAAGGTGCTGACGAAAAGGCCTTGAAAACTGCCTATCGCAACCTTGCCAAAAAACTTCACCCCGATGCCAATCATGGCAGCAAAGAAACTGATGCCAAGTTCAAAGAACTGAACGAGGCTTATGATGTTTTGAAAGACCCCCAGAAAAAAGCGGCCTATGACCGCTTTGGTCATCAGGCGTTTGAAAATGGCGGCGGGCGGCCTGGTGCTGGTGGCGCTGGTTTTGGGCCTGAATTTAATTCATCAATGTCTGATATTTTCGAAGATCTTTTTGGCGATATGATGGGCGGCCAACGCGGCGGCCGGGCCAAACGCGCGGGCAACGGCGCACAACGCGGCAGCGATTTGCGCTATAACTTGGAAGTTAATCTTACCGAAGCATTCAGCGGCAAAACCGCGCAAATTCGTGTGCCCACATCTGTCTCTTGTGAAACCTGCAAGGGTTCTGGCGCCAAACCTGGAACGCAGCCCACAACATGCCGCACCTGCGGCGGCGCTGGTGCGGTTCGTTCGCAATCGGGTTTCTTCACGGTTGAACGGGCTTGCCCAACCTGCCAAGGCCGCGGCCAGGTTATTGCAGACCCCTGCACCACCTGTCATGGACAGGGGCGCACGCAAAAAGAGCGTAATCTTTCAGTGAATATTCCGGCAGGCGTGGAAGATGGCACGCGCATTCGCTTGGCAGGCGAAGGCGAGGCTGGCCAACGCGGCGGCCCAACGGGGGATCTTTATATTTTCATCAGCCTTCGGGCCCATGAATTTTTCCAACGCGATGGCGCAGATTTGTTTTGCAAAGTGCCAATCTCGATGGCCGTGGCAGCATTGGGCGGTGAAATTGAAGTTCCAACAATTGATGGCAAAAAAGCTCGGGTATCAATCCCTGAGGGCGCCCAAAACGGCAAGCAGTTTAGGCTGAAGTCTAAGGGCATGCCGGTCTTGCGGTCGGCACAATCTGGCGACATGTATATTCAAGTGACAGTTGAAACACCTGTGAACCTGACGCGCAAGCAGCGTGATTTACTGAAAGAGTTCGACAAGGACGCCCATCACAACAGCCCTGAGAGCGAAGGCTTTTTTGCCAAGGCCAAGGCGTTTTGGGACGGGTTTGGGGGGTAGACCTTTTCGTTTGGTCTGCTCTGCTTTCAGCCAGTTTTTTTGGCTGGCTTTTGTGGCTTCTTCAAATACGATTATGGAAATACTTAGTGCGTTCCAGTGACCCAAATTGCTCGGGAGTTTGGCTGTTGTTATTTTTTTTAAATAACTATACAGTTACTTTGGAAAAATGAGGAATAATGAAATGGCAATCCCTACTTTTGGTTTTGGAACTTGGAATCGTGATGGCGATGAGGCTTACCTCACCGTGCGGGCAGCACTTGATGTTGGCTATCGGCATATCGACACCGCAGAGGGTTATAAAAACGAAGAATTTGTGGGCAAGGCAATTGCTGAATCTGGCATTGCTCGCAATGATGTTTTTATCACGACGAAAGTGGCACCCGAGAGTTTTGGGCCTGGGCAGATTTTGCCGCATGTGAAAGTGTCGCTTGATAAATTGCGGGTTGATGAAGTTGATTTGCTTTTGCTGCATTGGCCTTCGCCGCAAGACCGTTACGATGTGAATGACTATGTGGCGCAATTTGCTGAAGTCTATGACTTAGGTTTGGCCAAGCAGATTGGTGTTTCAAACTTTACCAAGAAATATCTTGACGCAGCGATAGAGATTTTGGGTGAACGGCCGATTGCCACCAATCAGGTGGAATGTCATGTGCTGATGCAGAACCGGGTGATTGTGGATTATTCGCGTTCAAAAGGCATTTCCACCACGGCCTATTCACCTTTGGCGCGGGGCGCACTATCCAACCATCAAGGACTTATGGCACTTGGCAAGGCCCATGATGCAACACCTGAACAGGTGGGCTTGGCTTTTCTTTTGGCAGAAGGCCACATCGTTATTCCATCATCGTCTAATCCAGAGCGCATTAAAAGCAATTGGGACGCACAGAAGCTGAAACTGTCGACAGATGAGATTGCGTTGATCCGCACCTATGATGAAGGCCGCAGATTAGTGAATGGCGCTTGGTGCCCAGTGTGGGATGTTTGAAATTTAAAACAACGCCATCTGTTCACCCTTTTGGACGGGGCGGTTAAACAAATCGGTGCGCAATTTTACGCGGTTTTCATTGAGACCTAAGCGTTGGCAGGCCAATTGAAACCTGCGCCCAATTGTCCAAGCATAAGGGCCTTGGCCTGTCATACGCGAACCGAAGTTTGGATCATTATCATTGCCACCGCGCGTGGATTTGACCAGTGCCATAACGCGCTGGGCTTTATCAGGATAAGTCTTTTCCAGCCAATCTTTAAAAATGTCTTTCACTTCCAAAGGCAGCCGCAGCATGGTGTAGCCTGCTTCACGAACCCCAGAATTTCTGGCCGCTTTTAAAATATTTTCAATCTCAGCATCATTCAAACCCGGAATGATTGGCCCCATCATCACCACCGTGGGAATGCCCGCTTTTGCCAAAATTTCTAATGCTGCCAGTCGCTTCATTGGGGTGGATGCACGTGGTTCCATCTCTCTGGCCAATTTTCCATCCAGTGTTGTCACCGAAATGGCAACCTTCACCAAACCTTTTTCAGCCATCGGCTTTAAAAGATCGATATCGCGCAAAACAGTTGCAGATTTTGTGACAATGCCAAAAGGATGATTGAATTCACTCAACACTTCAATAACCGACCGTGTGATGCGATAATCTCTCTCGATAGGCTGATAAGGATCGGTATTGGCACCCAGTGCCAAGGTTTGCGCTTGATAGTTGGTCGCGGTTAATTCCTCCCGAAGAAGTGCCGCCGCGTTCGGCTTAATGAAAAGTTTTGATTCAAAATCAAGCCCGGGAGAAAGACCCATGTAGGCATGGCTTGGCCGGGCATAACAATAAACACAACCATGTTCACAGCCACGATAGGGATTAATCGAACGATCAAATGAAATATCGGGCGACTTGTTGCGCGAAATGATGGATTTTGCAGTTTCGGTAAAAACTTCAGTGCGAAGGCGTGGAAGCTCGGCCAGCGTGTCCCAGCCATCATCGAGCAATTCAGTATGATGATGATCAAAGCGCGAGGTTTCATTGCTTCTGGCACCGCGCCCGCGCTCAAACTGCGGCAACGACGTTAATTTGCCGGTGCCTAGGGCAGCATCGTTTAAGCTTGACGATCGCGATATGGTGAGAAGAGTGGCCATGGCTTGAACATATCATAAACGCGGTACAAAACAAGAACATTCTTGCGTATTTTTTAAAACCCAGCCAAATAAGCCAATGAATTTCAAAAAATTAAGTTTGGCTTTGGTTGCTCCAGTCTGCTGGGGCATGAGCTTCACGTTGGCCAAACCTGCGGTGCAACATTTTCCACCATTGTTTATGATGCTGATGGTTTATGTGGCCATTGCCGGCATCATGGCGGTAACGCAGCATCAAAGTTTCCAAACACCTTGGCCACATCTGTTGCTGATTTCGGCTTTGGCCGTGACCATTCAGGGTGCGCTGTTGTTTTATGCGGTGCGCGATGTTGAAGCCACAACAGCAAACTTGGTGCTACAAAGCCAAGTTCCTGCGGCGGTGATCTTGGGGTGGCTGATTGCGGGCGAAAAGCTTGATGCGGCCAAAGTTGTTGGAACTTTAATTGCCATTGTTGGCGTTGGCATTGTGATTGGTCTGCCCGAACATCGCCCACCACTTGTTCCGGTGGTGATGATTGTGGTGAGCGGTTTTGTGTGGGCAGCAGGCCAAGTGTGTGCCCGACTTTATTCAAAAGACTCTGGCTTGATGATCCTCAAAGGCAACGCATATTTTGGCGTGCCACAATTGTTGCTGGCAACGTTGTTGCTTGAACATGGTCAATTGCAAGCGGTGCAAACGGCCACTTGGTCGATGTGGATGCTGTTGCTGTTTGTTGGATTTGTGGGCTTTTATCTGGCTTACGCTTCATGGTTTTCAGCGCTTAAAATTATGCGCGTGGATGAGGTTGTGCCTTTTGTGCTGTTGATGACACCAGTTGGCCTTATTACGGCTGTGGTGTTTTTAGGTGAAACAATAACGGGCGTGCAATATGTGGGTGGTGCAGTATTGATGCTGGGCTTGGCCATTGTGAATGGCTTGTTGCGGGTGCCGAAACCTACTTCCGCTTAAGGTGTTCTTGCAACCGCGGCATGATTTCGATGAAGTTGCAGGGCTTGTTTCGATAGTCCAATTGAGACTTCAATATTTCGTCCCAACCATCGCGGCAAGCACCCGGTGATCCCGGAAGACAAAACACATATTTGCCTCTTACAATTCCGGCTGTGGCGCGCGATTGCATCGTTGAGGTTTTGATTTTGGCAAAGCTGACCAGATGAAAAATCACCCCAAACCCTTCAATTTCTTTATCAAACAAAGGCCGCATAGCTTCAATCGTAACATCGCGCCCCGTAAGCCCCGTGCCGCCGGTTGTAATAATCACATCTACTGCTTTATCGGCCGCAAATTTTTTGGTTGCGGCGCGAATGGCACGAATGTCGTCTTTAACAATGAGGCGGCCAGCCAAACGATGGCCAGCTTCCGCAAGACGATCAACCAGTGTTTGGCCGGATTTATCATCAGCCACCACGCGCGTATCAGAAATAGTTATGACGGCGATGCCAACCGCCAAAAATTCCCGTTCACTCATTTTATTTTTTCTCTGAAAAGTTGCAAATCTCGCCACGCCATTTTTTTGTGCAGTGGAAATTTAAGAAGTTCATCGGGGTGCAGCGTTGCCAGCAACGGAGCGTTGTTTACACTTTGCCATTTGCCGCGCTGACGAAGAATGGATGCATCACCCCCAGCCAGATATTGCCCGGGCACAGAGCTAAAGGCCAAAATGAATTTGGGCTTTAAGAGTTCAAGCGCGCGTTTGGCAAAGGGCAACACCAGATTGATTTCATTTTCTGTAGGGCTGCGATTGCCCGGCGGCCGCCAAGGGATCATATTCATCATCGCCACATCAGCAATTTTCAAATCAATCGCAGCCAGCATGTTTTCCAGCAGAATGCGCGCTTTGCCGGCAAACACCATGCCAGAACGATCTTCGTCATTGCGCGGCCTGTCTGAGATAATCAAAATTTGTGCGCCCTCACGGCCTTCAAAAAAACTAAGCTGGGTTGCAGATTTGCGCAAAGGGTGGGTTTCAAAATAGTTTAACGCTTGGGCAAGTTCTGCCATTGTGTTGCACGTGTCAGCACTACTGGCGCTTGCGACAGGTGCAACAGGTGTGGTGTGTTGGGTCTGAGGCAAAACGCCGGGTTTTTCGGCGCTTGCAGGTGTTAAAAAGCGATCGACGGGCGCTTCTAAAATAATTTCGTCTGCGCCCATGGCTATAAGCCAGCTGAGTGCCTCACTTGCACTGGGGAAACTTGGGTCGTTTGGCCGCTGATCCATGTCTAAATTGGCTGCTTTTCTTAATCACCAACACCCTATAACACTTAAGACCAAGGCGCAAATTATGGAGCACTG
>JAYUHQ010000255.1:0-1388 GCA_043766895.1 Aestuariivirga sp. | reverse complement strand
GTTACGGCTACTGCAATGCCGAACAAGCCTGCGAGATTATAGGTTACCAAAATGCCGGTGATGATAATCAAAGCTGGGATTGCCGTGGCTTCCATCGACACTGCAAGGCCTTGGATAACGTTGGTGCCGTGGCCTGTGATTGAAGCTTCGGCAATGGAGTTGACCGGGCGTTTGCCCGTGGCTGTATAATATTCAGTGATCCAGATAATCAGGCCAGTGATTACCAAACCTGCAACGCCACATTCAAACAAGTTGGTTGGGTTAAAGCCGCCCAAGTCCGCGTGCATATCGCCGAACATATAGTTGATCACCGGATATAATGCGGCAAGCGAGAATACGCCTGTTGCGATGATGCCTTTATACAAGGCACCCATGATGTTGTTGGAGGCACCGAGTTTTACAAAGAACGTGCCGATGATCGAGGTGATCACACAGGCACCACCGATGGCCAATGGCAAAACCATGCCAGCCAGTTTCATCGCATCTGGCAAAACGATTGCGGCCAAAACCATGGTGGCCACGGTTGTGACCACATAGGTTTCAAACAAGTCAGCCGCCATGCCAGCGCAATCGCCAACATTGTCGCCCACGTTATCGGCGATGGTTGCGGGGTTGCGTGGATCATCTTCTGGGATGCCTGCTTCAACTTTGCCAACCATGTCGCCGCCCACGTCTGCACCCTTGGTGAAGATGCCGCCGCCCAAACGCGCGAAAATGGAAATCAAAGATGCGCCGAATGACAATGCCACAAGAGCGTCAATCACCGTGCGTGATGTTGGTTCCATGTGCAACGTGCTGGTGAGGAAACCGAAATAGAGGGTTACGCCGAGAAGGCCCAGGCCCGCAACCAGCAAGCCGGTGATGGCGCCGGCTTTGAAGGCCAAGTCTAATCCACCTGCCAGTGATTTTGTTGCGGCTTGTGCCACGCGAACGTTGGCGCGCACTGAAACGTTCATGCCGATGAAGCCCGCAGCGCCTGAAAGAATGGCACCGATGGCAAAACCGATGGCGGAGAATTTACCCAGCAATACAAATGCCAGAATGAAAATCACCACGCCCACAATGCCGATGGTGGTATATTGTCGCTTCAAATAGGCTTGGGCACCTTCGCGCACAGCGGCGGAAATTTCTTGCATACGGGCAGAACCTTGGTCTGCCGCCATAAGTCTTTGATTGGTGATTATTGCATAAACAAGCGACAGAACGCCTGCGAGCACAATCAGCCAGAGGGTATTGGTCATGTTGAAACCTTTGGTCAAAAGTTGATGTTGCTCCAGAACCCTGACCGATGGCCGCGATGGAATCACGCTTCACTTACGACGGTGCTGGACGATTGTGCAGCTATGACAAATTTTAGCCATATTTGCAATTGCGATTTGATGGAAAGT
>JAYUHQ010000254.1:0-10408 GCA_043766895.1 Aestuariivirga sp. | reverse complement strand
TTCGTGGTTTGATCTTTTTGCAAATGATTGAGCGGTGTGTAACGTTTTTCGGTCTCTTGATCGACCAATACGGCATGACGTTGTGAGAATGTGCCGCGTTGCACATCTTGGCCTGAAAGCCTGATCTTAAATCCATCTTTCAGCAATGAACCGTAAGCCAAGCTTTCTGCTGTGGCCCAATCAATGCCGTTTCCTTCTTCAATCATTTTATGGCGCGCATCAATCACGCGCTGCAAAGTTTTGTGGGGGGTGAAAGATTTTGGAAGCTTTGTAAGCTTTAAACCCATTTCTTTCAATTGCTCGACGGGAAAGCCCGTCTGCCCGCGCCGCGCATCGTCTTGGTCGGCAGCCACTTTTAAGCCAGCCCATCGGCCATCAAGCCAATCAGCTTTGTTGGCTTTGTAGGCCGAGGCAACGCCCAAAGCATCATCCAGCTTCTTGCGATAATCCGCTTTCATCGCGGTAAATTCGGCATCAGTTATCGTGCCGTTATCAATAAGGCGCTTGCCATAAAGCTCAACCACATCGATGTGGCCAGCAATACGCTGATACATCAAGGGTTGGGTAAAGCTTGGTTCATCGGTTTCATTGTGGCCATAACGCCTGTAACAGAACATATCGATGACAACGGGCTTCTTGAATTGCTGACGAAATTCAACAGCAACTTTGGCCGCAAACACCACAGCTTCAGGATCATCGCCATTCACATGGAAGATTGGTGCTTCGATCATCTTGGCAATATCTGATGGATAGGGCGACGAGCGCGACCACAAGGGCGATGTGGTAAACCCAATTTGGTTGTTGATGATGAAGTGAATTGAGCCACCAGAACGATGGCCTTTTAGGCCGGAAAGACCAAAACATTCAGCAATCACACCTTGACCGGCAAATGCTGCATCACCATGGATGAGCAAAGGCAGAACTGAGGTGCGTTCCTTATCGCCGCGTTGGTCTTGCTTGGCGCGCGCCTTGCCCAGAACCACAGGATCAACAATTTCCAAATGTGAAGGATTGGCGGTTAAAGACAAATGCACTGTGTTGCCATCAAACACACGATCGGATGATGAGCCCAGATGATATTTCACATCGCCTGAACCTTCCACTTCATCAGGGGTGGAAGAGCCACCTTGAAATTCATGGAAGATCGCAGAAAAAGGTTTTGCCATCACATTGGCCAAAACATTCAAGCGACCGCGGTGGGCCATGCCCAACACAATTTCCTGCACGCCCAATTGCCCGCCGCGCTTAATAATTTGTTCAAGGGCGGGGATCATGCCCTCACCGCCATCCAAACCAAAGCGTTTGGTGCCCACATATTTCACGTTGAGGAATTGCTCAAAGCCTTCAGACTCAATCAATTTATTGAGAATGGCTTTCTTGCCTTCTTTGGTGAAGGTGATTTCTTTGTCTGGCCCTTCGATGCGTTGTTGCAGCCACGATTTTTGCGCAGGATCTGTAATGTGCATGAATTCCACACCCAGTGTTCCACAATAGGTGCGGCGCAAAATGTCGATCACTTGGCGGATAGTGGCTTGTTCTAGTCCCAACACATTGTCGAGAAATACGGGCCTATCCATATCGCCTTCGGCAAAGCCATAGCTTGCCGGATCAAGTTCCGGGTGGGTTGCAGGTTCTTTCAACTTCAGCGGATCAAGATCAGCTGCCAGATGGCCGCGCATACGGTAAGCTCTGATCATCATCAGCGCACGCACAGAGTCTAGCGTGGCCTTTTTAACGGTGTCGGCGGCGGGTGGAGCAACTGGCGCTGTTGGCGGAGCTTTGGCAACCTCAGCTTTGGCGCGGGCTTCGATTTTAGGCGCTAAGGTTTTCTCATAAGCGGCCCAATTGCCGTCTAAGGCGGCGGTGAATTCATCGGCGGGTTTTGCTGGCCAATCGGCGCGTTGCCATGAGGGGCCTTGGTTTAGTTGTTCATCACCAAAAAGATAATACGACTGCTCAAACGCTGTCGTGTCGTCAATTTTATTCATCTTCTCACCCATCGTTCAACGCTGGTCTTTGGCACAATCGCCAACTTACCAGTCGGGCACAATCGCCCGTGTAAACTCTAGTCACAGAGTATTCTTCAATTACGTCTGAATTGTTACGATTTCAATGCCTGTAATAATGTTTCACCCAATAGCGCTGGCGAATCTGAAACATGAATGCCAGCGCGTTTCATGGCTTCTACTTTGGAACCTGCGTCACCCTTACCACCTGAAATAATGGCGCCAGCATGGCCCATGCGGCGGCCCGGAGGGGCTGTGCGGCCTGCAATAAAACCTGCCATTGGTTTTTTGGTCTTGTTGGTGCGGATGAATTCAGCAGCATCTTCTTCAGCTGAGCCGCCAATTTCACCGATCATGATAATTGATTGGGTTTCTGGGTCGCCCAAGAACATTTCCAACATGTCGATAAATTCGGTGCCCTTCACCGGGTCGCCGCCAATGCCCACAGCCGTCGTCTGGCCAAGGCCAGCCCGCGTGGTTTGGAACACCGCTTCATAAGTCAAAGTGCCAGAGCGTGAGACGATGCCCACAGTGCCTTTTTTGAATATATTGCCGGGCATAATGCCAATTTTGCATTCATCTGGCGTCAAAACACCCGGGCAGTTGGGCCCGATGAGGCGGGATTTAGAGCCAGACAAGGCGCGCTTCACTTTTACCATATCCAAAACCGGAATGCCTTCGGTGATAGCCACAATCAACGGAATTTCTGCATCAATGGCTTCAAGAATGGCATCAGCCGCGAAGGGAGGCGGCACATAGATCACGGAAGCATCTGCTCCCGTAGTTTCCTTGGCTTCCATCACGGTGTTGAAAACGGGAACACCCAAATGCAATGTGCCACCTTTGCCTGGCGTTACACCGCCCACCATCTTGGTGCCATATTTAATCGCCTGTTCCGAATGGAACGTGCCCGCTTCGCCTGTGAAGCCTTGGCAAATGACTTTGGTGTGTTTGTTGATGAGGATGGACATTATGCAGCGTCCTTTACAGCTTTAACAATTTTTTGCGCAGCATCGTTCAAATCATCGGCGGGCAAAACATTCAGGCCAGAGTCGGTGATAATCTTTTTGCCCAATTCAACATTGGTGCCTTCCAAGCGCACCACCAGTGGAACTTTAAGGCCCACATCGCGCACAGCGGCCACTACGCCTTCGGCAATCACATCACATTTCATAATGCCACCAAAAATATTGACGAGAATGCCCTTCACGCGCGGATCGGCAGTGATGATTTTGAATGCGGCAGTAACCTTTTCTTTGGTTGCACCACCACCCACATCGAGGAAGTTGGCAGGTTCAGCACCATACAGCTTGATGATGTCCATCGTGGCCATAGCCAAACCAGCGCCGTTCACCATGCAGCCGATAGAACCATCCAAGGCCACATAAGACAGATCATATTTCGAGGCTTCGATTTCCTTGGGGTCTTCTTCAGTCAAATCGCGCAAGGCTACAATATCAGGGTGGCGCATCAATGAATTGGAATCGAAGTTCACTTTGGCATCGAGGCAAATCAATTGATTGTCTTTGCTCACCACCAGTGGATTAATTTCGAGCAAGCTCATATCTGAATCAACAAAGGCCTTATAAAGTTGGCCCATCATCTTGCCGCATTGCTTGGCAAGGTCACCTTCCAATTTCAAAGCATTGGCGATGCGGCGGCCCACATAAGGTTGATACCCCGCGGCTGGATCCACATGAATTGTGATGATTTTTTCAGGGCTGTTATGCGCCACGTCTTCAATGCTCATGCCGCCTTCGGTGGAGGCAATGAAAGCGACGTTGGAGGTTTCACGATCCACCAACATTGACAAATAAAGTTCACGCGCAATGGCCGTGCCTTCTTCAATGTAAAGGCGCTGCACCAACTTGCCTTGTGGGCCAGTTTGTGGGGTCACCAAGGTCATGCCCAAAATGCGGTTGGCTTCTGTTTTCACGTCAGCGATGGATTTTACAACTTTCACACCGCCGCCAAGACCGCGCCCACCAGCGTGGATTTGAGCTTTGACCACCCATACAGGACCTGGCTGGGCTTCAGCGGCTTTCACCGCTTCATCAACGGTGAAGGCCGCAGTGCCTTTGCCGGTGTTCACGCCAAATTTGCGCAGCAGTTCCTTGGCTTGATATTCGTGAATGTTCATTATGCAAGTTCCGGTGCTAAAGTTTTTGCTGCAGCCATCAAACCATGAACCGCATCCACTGATTTTTGGAAACCGGCTTTTTCTTCGGCATTCAACTGCACTTCAACAATGCGCTCCACACCTTTTTCACCAATCACAATCGGCACACCCACATAAGTGCCGCTCACGCCATATTGGCCCGTGAGATGGGCCGCGCAAGGCAGCACGCGTTTGAAATCTTTCAAATAGCTTTCAGCCATGGCAATAGCCGATGAGGCTGGCGCATAATAAGCGGAACCAGTTTTCAGCAAGCCCACAATTTCAGCACCGCCATCACGCGTGCGCTGCACGATTTGGTCGATTTTTTCTTGCGTGCTCCAACCCATTTTCACCAGATCAGGCACCGGAATGCCAGCCACCGTGGAATAACGGGTCAGCGGCACCATGGTGTCGCCATGGCCGCCCATCACAAAGGCGTTTACGTCTTTCACGGATACTTTGAACTCTTCGGCGAGAAAATGTTGAAAGCGAGCCGAGTCCAACACACCTGCCATACCGATTAACATATGCGTTGGAAGGCCAGAGAATTTTTGCAACGCCCAGACCATCACATCGAGGGGGTTGGTAATGCAGATCACAAACGCGTTGGGGGCATGGGCTTTCAGGCCTTCGCCCACAGCTTTCATCACTTTAAGATTAATACCCACAAGATCATCACGGCTCATGCCGGGTTTGCGCGGCACACCGGCGGTGACGATGCACACATCGGCACCCGCAATGGCTTCATAAGAATTGGCGCCGGAAAGCTTGGCGTCAAAACCTTCAACTCCGCCAGATTGGCTAAGATCTAAAGTTTTGCCTTGTGGCAGGCCTTCAGCAATATCAAACACCACCACATCGCCCAATTCCTTGAGAGCGATCAAATGGGCCAATGTGCCCCCGATCATGCCGCCACCAATTAAAGCAATTTTCTTGCGTGCCATTTCTCTTATCCCTTGTTGCAGTGCAAACTTTTGCCGCTCCTTAGCGCTGTTGTGCCGTTGCCACAACACTAAATCCCTGACGAACGCCCCTCATTTCACTTTTCCCACCAACTGGCTGATTGCATTTCGCTAAGCCTTGATGCCGTGCGTAAAAATTCAACACGGTGTTGGCCGCTGTTGCAAAGCTTATCTGGTGCGGCCGCCGCAGAGACAACCAGACGGGTTTTTGCGTCATACAGTGTATCGATCAAAATGATGAACCGCTTGGCTTGGTTTTTCTCGGAGGCCTTGAAAACCGGAACATGTTCGATGAAAACCGTTTGGAAGTTCTGGGCCAAGGCCAGATAATCAGGTGCACCCAAAGGGTTTTCGCATAAATCAGCAAAGGTGAAGCGGGCACAGGAATGGGCCGCTTGGGGGACGTGGAGTTTGCGCCCCAAAACTTCGATTTCTTGGGTAACACCTGGTTCACCGTCTGC
Source organism: Aestuariivirga sp. (assembly GCA_043766895.1). Taxonomy (GTDB): domain Bacteria; phylum Pseudomonadota; class Alphaproteobacteria; order Rhizobiales; family Aestuariivirgaceae; genus Aestuariivirga. The sequence continues at coordinate 4,821 of JAYUHQ010000254.1, read as the reverse complement.
CAACTCTTGCCAGACTTGATTGATGGCTGCATCAGCCTTTGGCCCCAGTGGCGAAATATAAAGCCGATGAGCAAGAATGCGCCCCAACCGATAGTCTTTGCCATCAGCAAGATGGATAATATCAAGAGTGGTGTTGAGTTTGGATATGAAGGGCAAAAACAGGTGGCGATTGAGCCCATCTTTATAAAGCCCCTCGGGCGGTTGGTTAGACGTTGTGACGATGACCAACCCACGGGCCCACAGCGCATCAAACAAACGACCCAAAATCATGGCGTCTGCAATATCTGAGACTTGCATTTCATCAAGGCACAAAAGCTTAGTCTTGGCAGCTATACCATCTGCGATGTCTGCAATCACATCATCAGACTTATGGGCTGCGCGGGCTTGGTGGATTTCCTGCATGAAGGCATGAAAGTGAATGCGCCGCTTGGGCAGATTGGGGGCGGCTTCAAAAAACTGATCCATCAACATGGTTTTACCGCGCCCCACTGACCCCCAAATATAAATGCCGTGAGCCGCTGGCTTTTTTTCACCGAAAAAGCGCGCAAGTAGCCCCCGAGGTTTTTGTGAAAGTGCCACGGCCAATGCATCCAGAGCAGACTTGACCGTTCTCTGGGCGGGATCGAGCATCACAGCAGTGCTCAAACTTTGAGAACGTTCAAATAGTCGAGGAAGAAGCGCAACAATGTCATGTGTGCTGCGGTAATGGCCATATAGCCAAAGGCGGAGATGCACAGTTGCAATTTTGAAAGCGGGATCAAACCTGAATCAATTTTGCGGGTTTTGATATTGGCCAAGATGGCCAAGGCACCAAACAAAACCAGAATGATTTGGTTGATGGCAAATCCGAAAATACCAATCACCAAGCCCACACCCATTAATGCAAAGGATGCATATTTGCCCACCAGCCTGGTCAGAACAGAACGCAAGGCAATGCCGCCATCTAAAGGTTCGGCGGGGATCATGTTGGCCAGATTGAGGCCAGCGGTGATTTCACCCACAGCTGCATAAAATTTTGCATCTTGCCAGCCCAGCCAATAGGGCATCAAGCAAGCCACGGCCAGAATGGCAGAAAATCCGGGCCCCATCAGGGCCGCAAAAACACTTTGCCCCTGGCTTTCATACGGCAGTCTTGGAACGGCAATGGCCCCGATGAATGGCAAAAAGATAATGCGCCCCCAAGGTTGGCCCATCAGACGAAATGCCAACAAATGGCCAAACTCATGCACAAACAAAGCAAATACCAAAACCAGCGCGATCGGCAGGCCTAGGCTTAGGCCAAACGCCGCGAGTGATAAAAGCCCTGTGACAAAGGCCACAGCCAGCGAAATCCAGAAAAATGGCTTGTTGTTGGGCTCGCCGGTTTCAGCCAAACCTTTCAGGCGATAGGCGCCGCCCCACAAATCAGCCCGCGCCAGAAGTTGCGCAGTGAGTGGCCGCGACCCCCAAAGATATGATGTTGAAAGCCTTGAACCATCTTTTTCTGGAACAAGATCATAGCGAATTTCCAACAATTCATTGTTTTCAGATTTACCCTCTAACCCGACGCGTTTTAAAAGCAAGGTTCGTTCAGCCACGCGCTCTGCAACACGAAATTTTGCTTGAAAAGGTTTTGCTACGCCTTGGCTTATGCTGGTTGTATAAGTCATCAAATAGGTTTGTGTGGGCGCATCAATCAATTCAGCGAGAATTTTTATCCGGCCCCAATCGTCGGTTTTGCCGTGGAACACATCAATCAATGCCCACACTTTGGCTGGGGCTGATTTGATAAACAGCGAAGTTTTGGGGTGAATCCGAGAACGCAAACCAAGCAAAGCCAACAGTGCCAAGGTGATTGGAAGTTCAGGGCGCATCTCAAACAGAAAACTGTACATTTTATCTCGTCTTATGAAACATCAAGCTTAGCTGGCCAACAGTTAACAACAGGCGAAAATTAGGGATTGATCAATGCCACGTGAGGGCTGGCATCCAGCGGCATGTGGCCTGAGAGGCGCGGATCATCGTGAACCTCTACCATCAAAGCATAAGGTGCAAAGCCAGAGGCTTTGTAAAAGCCAACCGCGCGGGGGTGATCATAGTGGCAGGTGTGAACCCAAAACCGTGTGATGGGTTTGGCCCAGCTGCGATTTTTGGCTTCGGCCATCAGCAACTTTCCAAAGCCTGTGCCGATTACATCTTTGGTCAAGCCGAAAAATGCCAGCTCACAATCAGGGGCAGTTTCAAAATTCAATTCGAGAAGCCCAATGGCACGGCCGTTTTGCATTAAGGCCAAGCTTTCAATCTGTGGGTTGGAAAGAATGTCTTTCAGTTTTTCATCGGGCATGATCATGCGTGAGAACCACATGAGATCGCGGCCTATCGCGCTGAAGAGTTGGCGAAAGCTGTTCACATCATCAGGCCCAAAGCGAACGAGTTTAACGCCTTCTGGCCAAGCGATGGGTGTTGATGGGGGCTTTTCTAGCATTTCCAAACAGGTGACAACATTGGCAAGCTTGCCCTTGGGCAGTTCATAATAGCCATTTGGCAAATTCAGTTGCGGCATTAGATTTCCAATTCTGAAACCAAATCGCCCAAGGCTGATAATATCAGGGGCAAGTTGGCCACATAGATTATTTCACGGCTTTGGCGCTTTTGTTTGATGATGTTGCGAAGCGCCATATCTTTCAAGTGAAATGAAAGTGTGGGCGGTGCCACGGCCAAAGCAATAGCGATTTGGCCAGCGGCCATACCCATGGGTGATTTGCCTTTTGACAAGGGCGCCAGAAGCCTGACGATTTCTAGTCGGGTGACTTGGCCCAAGGCACCGAATACGCCGGCCAGTTGTTCAATCTTCTTTTTCAAAGTTTCATCATCTGTTGAAATATAAAAGTGTTCTAGGCGCTGGCTTTGAACAAGGCCAGCGGTTCTGACACTTGTGGTTTATGAGGCTTAATAGCGCCGAATACTCAATTGATCTTGGCGATTTTCATGCCAGCCCAACAGGCAAAAGCGCGAGGCTTGGGCCAAATCCAACCCTTGTTGATGCAGCGCCAAAAGAAAAAACGCCATCATATCTTGGGCCAGATCGCCCACATCGCAATTGTCTTCATCTTCCAGCGCCAGAGAAATGCGCGAGGCGGCTTGATGAATAAGATCGTCTGATCGTTTGCGGCCAAGGGCGCATGTGCTGCGCCAGCTTTCCAGCATGTCTGAGCGCTTAAGCTCCACCACCACATCTTCTTGCAACACCAGTGGAATGTTGCCGCGCTTTCGAATTTCACGAACCGGCGTGCCGGGCGTATCTGAAACAGGGCACGACAGAACAAAACCTTCATCGGCATCAGATGTGTTACGCATAACCCAACCTCACTTACTGTGGTTAAAGTGTGCGCCCGGTTTTGTTGCGATTTGGTTAAGTTAAAGCTTTTTAACCGCAGTTAGTTCGCCGCTGGAGGCGCTGACTTGAACTTCAAAGTTTTTGCCGCCGCGGCTTGCGCCATAGACCAGTGTATCTCCGCTGCATGATTTGGTGGACACATTGCTAAAGCCGAAGCTTGAAACAATGCTCGAACCTTTGGTGCAGCTTACGCCCGAAAGGCTGGCAACTTTAACCGGCTTGACTTGCGTGACCGGGCCGGTGCTGACCATGGGTGGCCGATAGGTTGGCTGGGTGGTTGTTTGACCAAGGGCAACATGGGGCATTGGCAAAGGCTTTTTGACGGCCAGTTTCTTTTTGTGAATGACACGCGGTGGGGGCTGATATTGCGGTTGATCTTGATAATCAAATTGCGGATCATAATTTGCGTCATAGCCGCGTTGCTTGCGCATTTCGCGTTTGTAAAGATCATATTCGCGTTGGTTGAACATGTCTTGTGCCGCTTGATCATCGGCATAGGCATCAGAGTTATCAAGCTGGGGATCATACATCGGATCTTGCGCTTGGGGTTGGTTTACCTCGCCATCAGGCCCAATCATTTGCCACCAAAATAGATGGCGCGCTTCTGCTGGTTGGGCAAAAGCCAAAAGCGGCAAAAGGGTGAGCGGAATTAATGATTTAAACATGGCAAAGCTCCATCGATGGCCAATGATGCCTGAAAATCTCAACTTAAAAAAGGCATGATTGCGGCAAAAAAAGACAGGAGGCTTTGGGCCTCCTGTTTTCGATTATGGTTTAGTAAATTGGGTCAACCGACAACACTTGGCCACGGAAGTTTACCGATACGCGATAAATTTCGCCACGTTTCCAAGCTTGATAGCCATAAACCGGACCTTGGCAATCATAGGCCTGGACATCGCGAAAGCCGTTTTGGCGCAAAATGTTGCGACCAGTGCTGCAGCTAATGCCATAATTCATTGGAGGTGGTGGTGGCGGCGCATAGGCCTGATCACCATCGTCATTCCAGTCATGGTGGTGATGGCGATGGCGAAAATGCGGTTGGAAATAGGGGTCTGGGCCGTCGTTTTGATAGCCGCCGTCATAGACTGGAATGCCTATTCCGAATGACAGATTAAAGCGTGGATCAGCCTTTGCCTGTGAGGCCGCACCAAGGGCAACTGTTGCAGCAATTGCAGTGGTGGCAAGAATGGATTTAACAAACTTTGATTGGGCGAACATGGGAGATACTCCTTAACTGAACCAATGCACCCCACTGGTTCTTCATGGTTGCAAATTAGATGAACGGTTCTGAATGAAACCCATATGGCTCGTTCATCTGGCGTTCATATTGGCTGAAGAGCGATTTAGGCATAGCTTTGCCTAGAGTAGTTTCGTGGCGTTCGAAACGAGGGAAGAAGAAGGGAAGCGCGTGGGATAATCCATCGCGGTTTGCCACTGTTATTTAG
>JAYUHQ010000253.1:0-10439 GCA_043766895.1 Aestuariivirga sp. | reverse complement strand
GCGATCAGGCCGTATTCAATTGCAGTTGCGCCTGATTCGTCTTTCAAAAATTTCTTCATAATGTCTCTCCGTTATTCAGCACCATCCCGGTCTTAAGCATCATGCCTAGGCTCTCAGAGGATATGCACATTTTCTAGCGCGAAGAATTTAAGGTGGATTGAACGAGTTCATTCCAATTTTATCGAGATCAACGTTGCTGGACTTATGCTTAAGAATTTATGACGGAGCGAAGTTGGGCTGATTTGAGAGCAACAAAAAAAAGCGCTGGCCGAAGCCAACGCTTTTCTTGAAAATGTGGGTGCCTTTTAAGGGGCACCCAAATTCTATTACTTACCAGAAGTAACGTGGCCTGCGAGCGAACCGAATTTGCCGGTGATGCTGCCAGCCAATGTTGGCATAACAGTTACCAGGCCAAGGCCCATAGCAGCGGCGATCAGGCCGTATTCAATTGCAGTTGCGCCTGATTCGTCTTTCAAAAATTTCTTCATAATGTCTCTCCAAATATTCAGCACCATCCCGGGCTTTCGCATTTTACTCAAGCTCTCGAAGGATGAGTAAGGAATAGCGCCAAGAATTTAAGGCCGACTAAAGCAGAAGACTTCAATTTTAAACAATACAGCTCCGCGTAAAATATGCTGAAGAAATGGTAACTGCCGCCTTTCCATGACAACAGCGCAAAAAAAAAGCGCTGACAATCGTCAGCGCTTTCCTTGAAAAGTAAGGTGCCTGTTTCAAGCACCCAAATTCTATTACTTACCAGAAGTAACGTGGCCTGCGAGCGAGCCGAACTTGCCGGTGATGCTGCCAGCCAATGTTGGCATAACAGTTACCAGGCCAAGGCCCATAGCAGCAGCAATCAAACCATATTCAATTGCAGTTGCGCCAGATTCGTCCTTCAAAAATTTCTTCATAATACTCTCCAATTTACTTACAGCACCTGCTCAACAACCTCATGCCGTCGAACATGGTCACAACGTAACCGCAACCTGTTAACGTGATCTGAAATCTAACATCGCAATTTGATGCAGTTGTTTGAATTCGCGCTCAACTATTCAAGATGGTTAACAATGCGCAAAGAGCAGAGCATTGAATATGTACCTTAAAATGCGTTATGCTTTCAGGGAAGGCTGAACATTTGCAAACTGACCAACTGAAACCATCTGATCTGTTTGACTATAACTTTGGCAAGGGCGAAGTTTTACTTTTAGCTTGCGGTGCGTTGGCGCGCGAAATTGTTTATTTGATTGAGCTGAACCAATGGCAGCTGTTTGATATTCAGTGTTTGCCTGCCAAGTGGCACAATACACCGCAATTTATCGTGCCCGCCCTGCGTGAGAAAATCCGAGAACATCGGGCCCATTATGCCAAAATTTTTGTGATGTATGGCGATTGTGGCACTGGCGGCTTGTTGGACACGATGTTGGCCGAAGAGGGGGTTGAACGTATTGCTGGGCCCCATTGTTATGCGTTTTATTCTGGCAACACCGCATTCATGGCGCGCGCTGATGAAGATATGACCTCATTTTTTCTGACAGACTATTTGGCGCGGCATTTTGATAAATTGATGTGGGAAGGTTTGGGGCTTGATCGACACCCTGAATTGCTGGCAGATTATTTTGGCAATTATAAAAAGTTAGTCTATCTGGCGCAGATTGAAGACATGCAACTTCAAGCATCAGCCGAAGCCGCGGCACAGCGTCTTGGCTTGGGTTATGAATATCGCTTTGTTGGCTTTGGTGAATTGGCCAGCGAGATGAAAAACTTGGCTAAGCCAATGCATCCTTAAGCCTGTAATACATCATCGCGGCCATTAATATGGGGGTACGAAGTGCGCCGCCCGGGAAGGGCATGTGTTTTACTTTCGCAAGCAAATCAAACCGTTCAGCAGTTCCGCGCACGGCTTCGGCCATCAGCTTGCCATAAAGGCCCGACAGTGCAACGCCTTGGCCTGAATAGCCGTGGGCATAAAATACCGTGGGCGAAAGCCTGCCACAATCAGGCAAGCGGTTGGATGTGATGGCAATGAAACCGCCCCAAGCGTGGGTTAGTTCCACATCAGCCAATTGTGGAAACACCGCTGTCATACGCTTTTGCATGGATTGTAGAAGATTAGCGGGGTCCATGGTTGAATAGCTGGCGCGCCCGCCAAAGAGCATCCGATGATCTGCTGAGCGGCGATAATAGTCTACAATAAAATTGGTGTTTGCCACCGCTTCATTATCTTTAATCAAGGACTTTGCGCGATTTTCGCCCAAGGGCTCGGTTGCTACAATATAGCTGGCCACAGGCATGATACGGCCATAGAGCGGCTTTACGGTTTTGCCCAAATAGGCATTACCTGCAATGATCATATATTTTGCATTCACCCGGCCTTTGGCTGTAACTGCAAAAGGCGATGTGCTGGTATCGACTTCAAGAGCAGCGGAGTTTTCATAAATTGTTGCGCCCGCTTTGATTGCCGCAGCAGCAAGGCCCAAACAATAATTCAACGGATGAATGTGCCCCGCGTGGGATTCGCGCAATGCGCCATGATAGGCCGTGCTGCCCAGTTTCTGCTCAAGCTCTTGCTTTGTCAAAAGCGTGTTGCCGCCATAGCCAAGGGCATCATATTCATCGGCCCAGGCTTGCAGATCTTTGAATTGATGGGGCTTGGGCACGCAATGCAAATAGCCCCATTGTAAATCGCAATCGATTTCATGTGTGGTAATACGATCAACCAGTAAACGTTTGGATTCTTCGGCCAAATCAAAGCATCGCTTTGCATCACCTTTGCCCAATTGTGCTTCTAAACGCGCTTGGCCGGGGGAAAAGCCGGTGCAAATCTGGCCGCCGTTGCGCCCAGACGCGCCATAGCCAATGGTTTCCGCTTCAAGCACCACCACTTTATAGCCCGCTTGCGCCAATTCCAGCGCGGCTGAAAGGCCAGTATATCCGGCCCCGATCACGCACACGTCGGCGCTGATTGTTTCTTGCAAGGGAAGGGTTTTTACAGCGCGGTTGACGCTATCGTGATAATAAGAATGGGCTGAAATTGATGCGGGCATAAGCTTCTTTAGCGGCCCCCCTTCCTTTACGTCAACAAGGCAGGCTAGACTGGCTGCATCGTCAACAACACATGAAGTGTCATGAGCCAAGCCAAATTTGAAGAGTACATCAATTCCAATCGCATCAGCGAGGTTGAATGCCTTGTCGCAGATATGTCTGGAACCGCGCGGGGCAAAATTTTGCCACCAAAGAAATTTCTGAAAGGTATCAAATCGCAAGGCTTGCGTGTGCCTGAAGAGGTTTTCACCCTCACCATCAATGGCCGGTTTGTTTCTGATACTGATGCTGTAAGCGACAGCGCCATCGACATCTATATGCAGCCAGATGTGGATACGATCCGATTGGTGCCGTGGTACACAGAGCCGACGGCACAAGTGATTTGTGATGCATTTCACCTGGACGATAAGCCTGTTACAATTTCTCCACGCAGCGTTTTGCGCCGTGTTCTGCAACTTTATAAAGATAAGGGTTGGAAACCCGTTGTGGCGCCGGAACTTGAATTTTATCTGGTTAAGAAAAATCTTGATCCAGATTATCCTCTCGACCCAGCGGTGGGCCGTTCTGGCCGCAAGGAAGCTGGCGGGCAGGCCTATGGCATCGATGCAGCCAATGACTTTGACCCAATTGTTGAAGATATTTACGATTGGTGTGAAGCCCAAGAGTTGGATGTGGACACGCTTTCACACGAAAGTGGGCCAGCGCAGTTGGAGATTAACTTCAACCATGGCGACCCGTTGGAATTGGCTGACCAAGTGTTCTTGTTCAAGCGCACTGTTCGTCAAGCCGCATTGAAACATGATGTTTATGCAACATTTATGGCCAAACCGCATGAGAGCGAGCCCGGTTCATCAATGCATATTCACCAATCAGTTTTGGATTCGCGCACTGGCAAGAATATTTTTGCAGATCGGGATGGCAAGCCTTCCAAGTTATTCCTCAATCATATTGGTGGATTGCAACGTTATTTGGCGGCGGCCCTGCCGTTGTTTGCACCCAATGTGAATTCATATCGCAGGCTTGTGCCAGAATCTGATGCGCCAACCAATGTGCATTGGGCGGTTGATAATCGCACAGTTTCTTTGCGCGTGCCGTCATCAGACCCGGCGAATTTGCGCGTCGAAAACCGTGTTGCAGGCGCAGACTCAAATCCATACCTTGCCTTTGCGGCGTCTCTGGCTTGTGGTTATTTGGGGATGACTGAACGCATAAAGCCTTCAGAACCTGTAACAGGCTCGGCCTATCGCTATGCCCACACTTTGCCCATCAGCCTTGATGAAGCGCTCGACAAACTGTCTTACACCAAAGCCTTGCGTAATATTTTAGGCGATCAGTTCTGCGAAGCCTATAATGACGTAAAATATCAAGAGATGCAGCACTTCCGCCGAACAATTAGTTCTTGGGAACGCGAGTATCTGCTGCTCAACGTGTGATATGTTGGTTTTTTGAGTCGGAGCTGGTGGTTAACATGCACTTTGTGAAGCGCCTTTTTGTCGTTCTGGTGATGTGGATTTTTGTTTCGCCACTCCATGCCCAAGACTCTGCAAGTGTGCAGGCTGCTGTTATTCAGCTGCTTGCGTCTGGCCAACGTATGGAATTGCCGATTGAGCGCATCCGCCCGGCATTAACGGCACATTATGTGGCGGGGCATGGCGCGATTTATTGGTTCGGATCTGGGAGAATGGATCAGTTTATTTCCAGAATCCGCATGGCGCCTTATGACGGGCTTAATTCTCAAGATTATCCAGCAGATACATTGTTGCAACTTCGCGAGGCCGCAAATTCTGGTGACGCGGCACAGGCGGCACATGCTGAACTTTATTTCTCGGCCATTCTGGTTTCATATGCGGCTGATTTGAAAATTGGGCGGGTCGTGCCGCAAAAAGTTGACCCAAATCTTTTTCGCAACCCCAAAACAATTGATGTGCAACGTGTTTTGGCTGATTTGAAAAAATCTTTTGACCCCAACAAGTTTCTAAATGGGTTTGAGCCGAAGAATTCGCATTACCAAGCACTAAAAAGGATGCTGAAGGTTTATACTGATGTTGTTGCTGGCGGCATCAATTGGCCCGCAATCGGGCCTGGGCCTAATGTTATGCCCGGCGGCAATGATGCGCGAATTCCTGCGGTTCGAAAATTGCTAAGCCTGACTGGCGATTTCGAATGGGCTGATTCTGGTTCAACGGTTTATGATCAGAATTTGGCAATTGCGGTGCGGCGCTTTCAAGTGCGCCATGGCTTGGAAGCCAAAGGCCAACTTGGCCGACAAACCTTGGTGGCCATGAACATCAGGCCAGATGAACGCCAAAAGCAGATTATACTCAACATGGAACGTTGGCGCTGGATGCCTGATAATTTGGGCGATGAACATTTTCTGGTGAATATCGCCGCCTTCGAATTGCAACACGTTATGTCCAACACCATTGTTGATCGCATGAATGTTGTGGCCGGCGCAGTGGCCACACAGACGCCCGAGTTTTCAGGGGCCATGGAATATATTGAACTCAATCCATATTGGACTGTGCCTTATGACATTGCCATCAAAGAAATGTTGCCGAAGCTGAAAGCCAATCCACTCAATTATGCCGAGGATTTTGAAGTTTATGCCGGCGGGCGAGTGGCTGATTGGGGTTCAATCAACTGGGCGCAATATGGTGCGGGTTCGTTTCCGTTCACCTTCCGTCAGAAGCCAGGGCCGAAAAATGCTCTCGGCAAAGTAAAGTTCATGCTTCCCAACAGGTTTAATATCTATTTGCATGATACGCCCGCCAAAGAAAAGTTTGCCAGCACAACACGGGCTTTCAGCCATGGCTGTATTCGTTTATCGCGGCCCGCAGATTTGGCTTATGCGTTGTTGGAACGAACTGGCATGGACCATGCGGCGGTTGACGCCGTTTGGGCCTCAGGACAGAACACGCGGGTTAACTTGCCCCAGCGCATTCCGGTTCATTTGATTTATGCAACCGCATTTTCCAGTGAGAACGGTATCGAATTCCGCACCGATATTTATGGTCGAGATCGCAAATTGTTCGAAGCGCTATTTGGAAGGCCTGCGAGCTAATTCAATTTCTCGCATGCTGTTTTAAGCCAAGCAGCAGCGGGGCCAACCAGTTTTGGGCCAACTTCTCGCAGCACGCGCGCGTGATATTCATCAAGCCAATGAAGCTCTTCGCGCGTTAGCAAATGTTGGGCGATTAAATTACGATCAATCGGCGCCAGGGTTAGTGTTTCAAACCCCATCATCTTGCGTTCACCGCCTTCGATGTTTGTTGGTTCTTGCACGATCAACAAGTTCTCGATGCGAATGCCATAGTGGCCGGGCTTATAATAACCGGGTTCATTCGATAAAATCATTCCAGCTTCCAACGGAACATGGCTTGCCTTGCTGATGCGGGCAGGGCCTTCGTGAACGGAAAGATAGCTTCCCACGCCATGGCCCGTGCCGTGGTCAAAATCGAGACCCGCCGCCCACAAGTTTGCACGCGCCAAAGCATCGATATGTGCACCCGTTGTGCCTTTGGGAAAACGCAGCCTTGAGAGCGCGATCATGCCTTTTAATACACGCGTGAAACGATCTTTCATTTCGTCAGTCGGTTGACCGATGATAACCGTGCGCGTCACATCGGTTGTGCCATCGCGATATTGGCCACCGGAATCAATCAGGAAAATGCTGTTGTTTTTCAATGTCAGGCATTTTTGTGCATCAAGGTGATAGTGCGGTATGGCTGCGTTGGGGCCTGCGGCCGCAATTGACTCAAAAGACAAATCTAGTAACGCGGCATCCTCTTGGCGGAATTTGTAGAGCCTTGTCGCAGCGTCACCTTCAGTTAAAGTTCCTTTGGGTGCTTCAACGGAAAGCCAATGCAGAAATTTGGAAAGCGCAACGCTATCACGCAGTTGGGCGTCGCGGGCACCTTGTTGCTCCACTTTGTTTTTCTGTGCTTTTGGCATGGTGCAGGGATCTTGGGCCGCAACAATTTTGGCTTTGGCTTTCGCCAAGATGGCGCGAACCTGATCTGGGGCAGAGCTTTCATCAATAGCCACGTTTTTATTGGCCAAGGCTTTAAGTGCAGATTTCAACTCTGATGGCTTGCGAATGACCGCTATTGATTTCAGCGCAGTTTTAACATCTGCTGGCACGCGTTCTGCTTCGATGAACAGCTCTGCCTTGCCGGTTTGGTGAATGATGGCAAAGGCCAATACCACCGGAGTGCACGGAACATCGCTACCACGCAAATTCAGCGCCCAGGAAATTGATGACGGTTCCGTAATCACCGTTGCGGCAAGGCCATTTTGTTTCATCGCTTTGGCAAGGCCCGCAAGCTTTTCTTTGGCTGAAACGCCTGCAAATTTGAGCGGCTGAACCGATAATGGCTTTTGCGACCGTGCAGGTTGATCTGCCCAAATGTGATCAATTAGATTTTTTTCGATTGGAACAAGTTCTGCCCCCACTTTTTGGCAGGCGGCGCTTAGTCGTTTTGCATCAGCCACGGTGGTGAGCATGGGGTCAAATCCCAAGCGCTGGCCTTTTTTCAATTCAGCCTCAATCCAAAGTGATGGTGGTGTATCGATTAAATGTTTTGCAGTGAAAAGTTTGGTGTCAACCTGTTCTTGAACTTGCGTGGTGTAACGGCCGTCAACAAAGATTGCAGCCTTGTTTTGCAGCACGATGGCCAAACCCCATGAACCGGCAAAACCAGTCAGCCATTTTAACCGCTCAGCATATGCATCCACATATTCGCCCTGAAATTCGTCTTGGCGAGGGATAATGAAACCGTGAACGCCTAGGCTTTTCATATGCTTGCGAAGGGCTGTAAGTTTGCTTTTGGTTGTTTGCATTGCGATGAATCCTTGCTTTAGAGCGGATTTGATATTCAAAATTTGCATAGCTTAGCGGTAATTAACACCTTGTTAAGCCTTTTACGAGAAGAGCTTATTTTATCAAATTGGCGAGCCCGCGTCATAATATTGCTATAATTGCTATGTATTTGGGTCGTTATAGCGAAGATCCGGGCTTTGATTATGCCATGTGAAATTTGCATGTGAATTTGTTGCATCGCAGCGTAAAATAAATGGAGAATTAAAGTGACTTTTTTATCAACGGATCGTGAAACCACCCGCAATGTTGGGTTTAATACCGGTCGGGGACTGATGGTTCGAATGAAGAATTTTGTGGCCGGCAAGCGTGCTGTTCGCCAATTGCACCAACTTGATGACAGATTGCTGGCTGATATTGGGGTGCGCCGTGGCGATATCCACTTCAGCGTTTGGGGCAAATAAGCGTCATACGTCTTGGGCATAACCCAACCCTTTGAGATTTTGTGAAAGCCGCTGTGAAAGGCGGCTTTTGCTTTTCGTCATGACCAACGCAATCCAATTGGCATTTCTGATCACTCGTGTTGGCCTTAGGCCTCGATTGATATAGCAGGCTTTGATCCAACGCAATTGATCTACAGTCAGGCCTGATAATATCAAGTGGCCGCCCGGCTGCAAAATTGTGCAAAGGCCCGGGGCAAGGCTTGCCAAAGGTCGAGCCAAGATGTTGGCGAAAATCAAATCATAGGGGGCACCCGCGCGGATATTTGGGTGGTGAAGGCCTGCTGCGGTGATGCCAAGCAAAAGCGGGCCCACGCCATTTAGCGCAGCATTGAGTTTGGTAACACGAATCGCTTCAGCGTCAATATCTGTGGCCAAGGTTTGCACCTTCAGCGCTTTATTTGCAGCAATGGCTAAAACGCCTGTGCCCGTTCCCAGATCGAGGATGCGGCTTGGTCGATTGCGTTTGAGTATATCGTCAAAGGCTGAAAGACAGCCTGCCGTTGTGCCGTGATGGCCAGTGCCAAATGCTGTGCCAGCATCAATTTCAAGCGAAATGCCGCCATGGCGACGAATATCTCGATCATGACTGCCGTGAAGATAAAACCGCCCAGCTTTCACCGGGCTCAATCCCAATAGAGATTCGCGCACCCAATCTTTTTCAGGCACAGGTGCAATGGCCGCGTTGACGTTCAGCAGTTGGCGGGCCTGTTCGGCTTCGGCAAGCGTTGCAAACCAAGCGACAGTTTCCCAAATCGCACTGGCTTCATCGGTTTCGTTGATGGTGACAGCCAAAGCGTCCAATGCCAAATGGTCTTCGATCCTTGCCATTTCTTCAAAAGCTTGATCATGGGAAAGGCCGCCAATGGCGAGCGTGAATTTGGCCTCTGTCACGTTATGTCAGCGGCAAAATTGTAATTTCAACGCGGCGATTTTGGGCCTTGCCTGAAGGTGTAGCATTTGACGCAATTGGATCTGATGCGCCGTGGCCTTCAACTGAAAAGCGATTTGCATCCAACTGTTGAGCTTCCAAATATTGAGCAACAGATGCGGCGCGGCGGCGCGAAAGATCAAAGTTGGCGTTGGCATCGCCAGATGAGTCTGTGTGGCCAACCACGTTAATCAGGGTTTGCTTGTATTCTTTGAACACCAAGCTCACCGAGTTTAGTGTGGAATAAAATTGCGGTTTCACATCAGACTTGTTGGTGGCGAAGGTTACGTTTGACGGCATGTTGAGCACGATAGAATCGCCCACGCGTGTGACTGAAATGCCCGTGCCTTGAAGTTGTTTGCGCAACTTGGCTTCTTGGTTATCCATATAAATGCCAATGCCCGTTCCGGTCAGAAGGCCAAGGCCTGCGCCGATCAAAGCAGCTTTGCGCACGTCAGCGCCAGCGGCCGCCCCCACCAATGCACCCACACCAGCGCCAAGACCAATGCCCGCACCGGCACCAACGGCGGTGTTGGACACTTGTTGCTCGCCGGTGAAAGGATTTGTTGTGCAAGCCGATAACATGAACGCTAACATTGTTATGGCGATGATGGACTTGTTCATAAATATTCCTTCGCAATTAGACATGGACGCTTGCTAAAGCCATGTGGCGGAATTGAGGTTAATGAAGCGTTAAAACCACCAAAAGTGACAATGAATTGGCGGCTGCTTTTTCCATCCAAAACTGGCGTTAGCTCACTCTGCCGCTTCCACGGTTTTGATATCTTCGGGGATCAAGAAACCGCCTGATTGTCTGGCCCAAAGGCTTGCATAAATGCCACCGCGTTTTTTTACCAGTTGGGCATGTGTTCCTTCTTCGACAATTTTGCCTTTATCCATCACCACCAGTCGATCCATCGCGGCAATCGTGCTGAGGCGATGGGCTACGGCGATAACGGTTTTACCTTGCATCAATTGATTGAGATTCTCCTGGATTGCGGCTTCCACCTCGCTGTCTAAGGCGCTGGTGGCCTCATCTAAAATCAAGATGGGTGCGTTTTTTAACAACACGCGGGCAATGGCCACGCGCTGGCGTTGGCCACCTGAAAGTTTAACACCTCGTTCGCCAACATGGGCTTCCATGCCGCGG
>JAYUHQ010000252.1:0-1396 GCA_043766895.1 Aestuariivirga sp. | reverse complement strand
CTATTTCGGGCAGACCTTTCTAAATATGTGGCCCACCGCCCATCGGTTTTGTATTGGGTGATGCAACCGGGCGCAGACGTGGGCGGCATTGGCATGGGGCTTGTGCGCATGATCAGGCCTTGGAATGAATGGTTGATTGTGTGGGGTTATGACATCAATCAACCAGCCCCCATTGTTGATGCCGCAATGGCCACATCTGTTGCGCGCCAATTGGTGGGCGACCCTTCGTTGGACATCGAATTGATCTCGGCCAACACGTGGACGGTGAACAACATGTATGCAACCAATATGCAGAAAGACCGCGTGTTCATCATGGGCGATGCTGCCCACCGCCACCCGCCATCTAACGGCTTGGGTTCCAACACGTCAATCCAAGATGCTTTCAATCTGGCGTGGAAATTGGCCGCCGTGGTGAAGGGCCAAGCAACCCCAAAACTTCTTGAAAGTTACACCGCTGAACGCGCCCCCATCGCCAAACAAATTGTAACACGGGCCAATCAATCTATCGGCGAATTTGGCCCCATCTTCCAGGCTCTCGGCATGGATGGCGGTGTTGACCATGCCAAGATCCAAAAAAATATGGATGCGCGTGCCGATGCAACACCCGATGCTGAAAAACAGCGCGAAGCATTGCGCCAAGCAATCGCCTTCAAGAAATATGAATTTGATTGCCATGGCGTTGAAATGAACCAACGTTATGCCTCAGGTGCGGTTATCGCCGATGGCAAAAAAGCGCCGGGCGATGGCATCGATATGGAATTGCACTATGTGCCCACCACATCGCCGGGTGCCAGAATTCCACATGTTTGGGTTTTTGACAAAAGTGGCAAACAGCGTTCAACCTTGGATATCACAGGCAAAGGCCATTTTACCATTCTCACCGGCATCGGCGGCCAAGCATGGGCCATAGCCGCCAAGACCATTGGCAAAAAGCGTGGACTTGAAATTAAAGTGCGCATCATTGGCCCGCGCCAAGAATTTGAAGACCATACGGGAGATTGGGCGCACGCGTCTGAAATCAGCGATAGTGGTTGTCTGTTAGTAAGGCCCGATCATCATGTGGCATGGCGGGCCTTCACAGCTTCGCCCACGGCAGAGCAAAATTTATCGCAAGCACTTGATAAAATTTTGGGACATTGATCATGGCCAAGGCAACAGCAAAAAAGAAACCAGCAAAGCGCAAAACCTCACCTTATTTCACAACCAAAGATTCGGTGAAAGTTGTGCAAAATCGGTCTGGCCCAAAAGCCAACAAGCGCACCAAGGTGATTGTGGATTCACTGGTGAAACACCTTCATGCCTTTGTGAAAGAAACCAAGCCCACACTTGATGAGTGGATCTATGGCATAAACTTTCTAACCCGCACTGGCCACCTATCAACCGACTGGCGCCAAGA
>JAYUHQ010000251.1:0-1398 GCA_043766895.1 Aestuariivirga sp. | reverse complement strand
CCCAAACTCGGCCCACCGCAAAGTGCCGGTTAGCTAGGACGTTAGGCGTCACAAATTCAAGACCTTATGCCCGCCTGCCGCATGACTGCCTTATCAAGGCCCAGACCTGCAACTTTGAATATGCTAAAACATCGATATAATGCCGCTCAAAGAATCGGCGTATTGACTATGGTATTTCCCCTTATGGCAAATGCCATTTGTCTAAATCCTTTCGGATGCGATCCAAAAACAGAAGCCGAATGCATAAATGGCGCCGCAAATGCAAAGACTGAATCTGCAGCAAAGGCAATAATATCCGAATGCCGCAAGCTACCCAGCGTAACTTTGTCGCAGTGCAAGCAAGCGGAGCGGCAATGGGCAAACTATATGACCACTCATAACGGGATCGAATGGGAATGGCCCGATCAAACCATAAAGATCAATTGCCGAAATTTGTCGCCAATATCATTTTCGCCAAAACTCTGGGTAACTCCCTTGTACTGCAAAGTTAACTCTGAGCGACTCGCCAAGGCCGAAGGTGAAATTGATGCAGTATCACTAAAGTCGTTAAAGCTTGAAAAGGCCCGACGTGATAGCCCAGAACTTAGTGATTTAAGTGACCGGAGTGTAATTAGGGTATTGCAGGCAACTGACTATAGTGACATGTCACATATTGAATTGGCACGCGCTGCATTTATCGACTCTCCACCTGACATTCTTGCGGTGGCACTAGAATGCAAACGGTTTAATGGGAAAGATCCAAAGTGACCCGACACACTCGGCAGACCTTTCAAAGCCCATTCGATATTTTCAAATTATAGATTCGGCGGCGCAATGAAGACTGTGACGCCTCTGAAGAAACACCCTTAAAGCGATGAGTCTTCATGGCCGCCAGTTATAAGCAAGGCTGTTGCTTCGGGGCGATTTGCGGCCAGACGCCGAATACACGCCTAACCCATCGCTCAACCGGACAGTTTGCGGCAGTCCAAGTTTGGGCTTCCATTTCATTCTCGCCCAAACCCGGCCTGCCGCAAACTGCCGGTTAGCTTTACGTTAGGCATCACAGAATTCAGTTTCAGCGCGGGCCTGGCTACGGCACCGAAGTAAAAGCAAGCAAGCGTTTGACGAACCCAACTACAAAATCACGAGCAACCGCGGCGCGCAAGTTGAAAGATTCGATGAATCAATCGGGAAGAGATGAATTATTTTGCGGTCATCAAATGTCAGCGCTGCAACTTCAATTCAAGTTCACTCATTGCCTTCGTTCAAGTGCGGTGGAAGCGTTGAAGGCCGAGCTCAGGTGCGTATTCACAAGAACAATAGGACTTACGCAAAAGAAACTTGTTACATTGATTATTTCAATGAAAACATAGTATAATTGCGCTTCCAAAACCAGGTTTTTCTGAGGCAATGAAGCCA
>JAYUHQ010000250.1:0-3959 GCA_043766895.1 Aestuariivirga sp. | reverse complement strand
AACATTATCAACGCATTTTATCATCAGCGCCTGAAACCGGATTTGAATATTTGGATTCAGATACTGTCATGTCTCCGGGCTCACTTGCTGCGGCTTTGCGCGCAGTGGGCGGCGCTTGTGCGGCAGTGGATGCCGTGATGGCAGGGGAAGCACAGAACGCATTTCTGGCCATGCGCCCACCGGGGCACCATGCTGAACACAACCGCGCCATGGGCTTTTGCCTGTTTAATCATGCCGCAGCCGCTGCCCTTCACGCCCGCGCAGTGCATGGGCTGCAGCGGGTGGCTGTTGTTGATTTTGATGTGCACCACGGCAATGGCACGCAAGATATTTTCTGGGCTGATAAAGATTTGTTTTATGGCTCCACCCACCAAATGCCGCTTTATCCAGGCTCTGGTGCGCGCAGTGAAACTGGTGTGGGCAACATTTTCAATGCGCCATTGAAAGCGGGTGATGGTGGCATTGAATTCAAAGCCGCCATGAATGACATTATCTTGCCAGCACTGAATTTGTTTGAACCTGAGCTCATCATCATCTCTGCAGGCTTTGATGCCCATGTGCGCGACCCGTTGGGCAGCCTTGAATTAGAAGAAGAAGATTTCGCCTGGATTACTTTAAAGCTAATGGAAATTGCCCAAACCCATTGTGATGGCAAAATTGTATCGGTGCTTGAAGGCGGTTATGATTTGCAAGGCTTGGCGGGCGGTGTTGGCGTGCATTTGCAAGCGCTGATGCATGGATCTGCCGTGATGGGCGAGGAAGAAGAGGAAGATGAAAATGACTGAAGCCCCTGAAATTGCATCGCTGAATTTTGAAAAGGCTTTGGCGCAATTGGAAGAAATTGTGTCCAAGCTTGAATCGGGCAAAGTTGACCTAGAAGAATCCATCAAGATTTATGAACGCGGCGAAGCTTTGCGCAAACATTGCGAAGCAAAATTAGCTGAAGCCGAAGCCCGCATTGAAAAAATTGTGCTTTCACCACAAGGCAAACCCACCGGCACAACAAAGTTGGATGTGGAGTGACAAAACTTCGCCTTGATGAAGCCTTGGTGGCACGCGGGCTTTATGGCTCGCGCGCCCGTGCGCGCGATGCCGTGTTGCGCGGCACTATACTGGTGAATGGTGAACCAGCGCGCAAACCATCGCAAAATATTTATCCTGAAGCGATTTTAACTGTGGGCGATGAGGCACAGGCCTATGTGTCGCGCGCGGCCATCAAATTGATACATGCGCTTGATCATTTTAAAATTCCGGTGAAGGGCCATCGTTGCCTTGACATTGGTGCATCCACGGGCGGCTTCACCCAAGTGTTGCTGGAACGCAAAGCCCTGCAAGTGATCGCCATCGAAGTGGGTCATGGCCAGATGGTGTTGGAAGACGAGCGCATTATTTTGCACGAAGGCATGAATGCACGCGATTTAAGCCGCGAAGAAGTGCCCGAAGATGTGTCTCTCGTTGTGGTGGATGTGAGCTTTATTCCGCTTCACATCGCTTTAATGCCCACGTTGGATTTGGTCAAAACCGGTTCCAATTTAATCGCGTTGCTAAAGCCTCAGTTCGAAGTGGGCCGCGAAGGCATTGGCAAAGGCGGCATGGTGAAAGATGAAGCCGCCCACACCCGCGTGTGTGAAGAGGTAAGCGCTTTCATCACCTCAAAAGGCTGGACAGTTTTGGGCGTCATCCCCTCGCCCATGGATGGTGGTGATGGCAACGCTGAATTTTTAATCGCCGCGCGAAAATAACACTGCGTTCAAACTTAAGGCAATGTGCCCGTGGTTTTCAACAGTTCTATAAAACCATCATAAGCGCCATAAGTGGCTCGCGCCAATGCTGCCCCAACGCTGACGCGGCGAACGCCAACCTTCGCCATATCTGCCACACTCAAACCCGTGCCAGTTAAATTGGCATTGACGGGCTTAACAACAGCTTCAACAATTTTGCCAAAGTCGCTTAATTTTTTTAAGCCCGGCGCATAAAGACAATCAGCCCCAGCAGCGGAATAGGCCCGCAGGCGGGTGATCACGTCATCCAAGTTTAGCTCCGCCATTAAATAGGCCTCACACCGCCCCACAAGAATAACATTTTGGCCTGATGCATCAATGGCCTGTCGTGCCGCCTTCACCCGTTCGACCGCAATGTTGAGCGGAAAAAACTTATCCCCATCTCGATCTTCAATGGAAAGGCCAGCGACACCTGTGGCAATGCAGCGGGTTACATTGTGTGCAACGCCATCTGCGGTATCAGCAAAGCCTGACTCAAAATCTGCGTTTACTGGCAAGTCGGTAACACTGCACAAAAACCGCAAATGTTCCAAAACTTCGTCCACACTCATTTCACCATCGTCTTTGCCAAGCGCCCAAGCAGCGCCAGCACTGGTGGATGCGATGGCCTTAAAGCCCGCCTTAGCGCAGCGCATCGCGGTGCCACCATCCCACGGATTGGGCAATGTAAAGCAGCCTTGCGCGTGCAAGGCCCTAAATTCAGCGCGGCGTTGGGTCAGTGTTGACATCTTATGTTTCCTCAATAATTCGGCCTTTTTGCAATACCATTGCCAATGCATTGCTTAGCCCCTATATGGGTCGTATTCCAGACACTGTTATGTCAATCGCGCCTCGAAGCCCGCACTTTGGTTTCGAAAAGGAGAAAAGTCATGTCCGCACCACTGATGCCCAAAGCCACTGCCGTTTGGTTGGTTGAAAACACTGCTTTATCGTTCAAGCAAATCGCCGATCTTTGCGTATTGCATGAACTTGAAGTGAAGGGCATTGCCGATGGCGATGTGGCCCAAGGCATTAAAGGCATGGACCCTGTAACCGCAGGCCAATTAACCCGCGAAGAAATTTCAAAAGGTGAAGCTAATCCTTCCCACACATTGCATCTTGTGGTTTCCAAAGTTGAAGTGAAGGTAAAGCGTTCCACCGCTGGCCCGCGTTATACGCCTGTATCGCGCCGGGGTGACAGGCCAGATGCGATTATGTGGCTGTTGCGCTATCACCCAGAATTAACTGATGCCGCGTTGATGAAATTGGTGGGCACCACCAAACACACCATCGCATCTGTGCGTGATCGTGACCATTGGAATGCATCCAACATCAAGCCGGTGGATCCTGTTACGCTGGGTCTTTGTTCGCAATTTGAGCTTGATCTTGCTGTGCAAAAAGCTGCTTCAAAAGGCGGCAAGAAAATTATGGCTGATGCTGCAGCACCGCGCACGCTTATTCCAGCCAGCGAAGTTTCGGGCACAACAGCCCATGCCGCAGCGGAAGCCGAACGCCAACGCGTGGCTGAAATTGAAACGCCATCGCGCGTTGAAGACAAAACCTATGATGCTGACTCAGTGTTTGCCAAATTGAAGGGCATCAAGATTGAGGAAAAAGAATAATCATGCGCATTTTGGTATGTGGTGCTGAAGGAACCGTAGGGAAGGCAGCAATTTCAGGCTTTTCCAAAACCCATGAAATTATCAAGGCCGGGCGCAAAACGGGCGACATTCACGTAGACCTGATGGATGAAAATTCGGTTCGTGCCATGTATGCCAAACTTGGCAAGGTTGATGCTGTTGTGGCCTGCACTGGCCATTCTTATTTTGGCCCAGTGCATGGCATGACGCCAACGCAATTTCTCGATGGCCTTAAAGATAAAGTGATGGGCCAGGTGAATTTGGTTTTGTTGGGCATGGACCACATCAACGATGGCGGTTCATTCACATTAACCAGCGGAATTTTGTCTCGTGATCCGATCCGCCAAGGGGCCAATGCCGCGGCCTGTGATGGTTTGATTGATGCATTTGTTATTGGGGCCGCCATTGAAATGCCGCGCGGGCTTCGCATCAACGCGGTAAGCCCAGGCCTGCTTGCTGATGCCGCACAAAAATATGATGGGTTTTTTCCGGGCCATGTTCCTGTATCAAATGAACGCGTGGGCTTTGCTTTTGCCAAAAGTGTTGAAGGCGCAATAAC
>JAYUHQ010000249.1:0-10477 GCA_043766895.1 Aestuariivirga sp. | reverse complement strand
GGTTCAACATAAACTCATAGCCACGCGTTAGGCCATTGAGCAGAACTTCAAAAAAGCGGCCAAGTGCGCCCGGTGTATGTTCAGATTTCAAAATGCGTGATGCCATCATTGGCGTGAGGGTGAGCGACACAAACATTGACACCATGATAGCAACCGTGACGACAACCGCGAATTCATTAAAAATGCGGCCAATCACGCCGCCCATCAGCAGCACGGGAATGAACACCGCAACCAATGAAACTGAAATTGATAAAATGGTAAAGCCCACTTCAGATGCGCCAACGATGGCTGCTTCCAACGGGCCTTTGCCTTCTTCATCCATGTGGCGAACAATATTTTCCATCATCACAATGGCATCATCAACCACAAGCCCCACCGCCAGCGTAATGCCCATCAGAGACACGTTGTCGATTGAAAAGTTGAGCAAATACATAATGCCCAACGTGCCAATCAATGAGATGGGCACAGCGATGGCTGGTATGATGGTGGCACGCAGCGACCGAATGAACACATAGACAATGGCGATGACCAGAAGAATGGTAATGCCCAAAGTTGTTTCCGCATCATAAACCGAGGCTTTGACAGATACCGCCCGATCGCTGAGAAGGCTGATGCTGGCTGTGCCCGGCAATTGTTTTTCAAGATCGGGCAAAATGGCTTTTACTTTGTCAACAACGCTTACGGTATTGGCATCGGGCTGGCGTTGAACCGCCAGCACAATGGCGCGGGTTCCATCATAAGTTGCCGATGATTGATTAGAGGCAACAGAATTGATCACACGCGAAACATCACGCAAACGCACCGCATTGCCATTGCGAATGGCGATTACTTGGTTGGCAAATTGATCAGCGTTGGACAGTTGCGTATCGGCCAAAAGTGTTAATTGTTGCGGGCCTGAAACCAAGGTGCCCAACGGGCTGGTGCGGTTGGCATCGGCCACGGCTTGCTGCAATTGCGCCACTGAAATGCCTTTTGCCGAAAGCGCATCCGGATCCATTTCAATGCGCACAGCAAAGGCTTGGCTGCCAAAGATTTGCACCTGGGCCACGCCATCCACCGTTGAAAGCGTGGGTGCTAAAACATTTTGGGCGATGGCATCAAGATCAGTCATTGAAGCAATGCTGCTTTTAATCGCCATCAACATCACAGGCGCATCGGCCGGATTTACTTTACGATAGTTCGGTGGCTCGGTCATTTCTTTTGGCAAAGACCGAGTGACGCGCGAGATGGCGGCCTGCACATCCGCTGCGGCAGCATCAATGGAACGGTTCAACACAAATTGAATGGTGATGTTGGTTGAACCAAGCGAGTTTGATGTGGAGATTGTGTCCACGCCCGCAATTGTTGAGAATTGCTTGATCAGCGGCGTTGCCACCGACGTTGCCATGATATCTGGCGAAGCGCCGGGCATATCAGCCGAGACGCTGATCGTTGGAAACTCAGCCCGCGGCAATGCTGCCACGGGAAGAATTTTCCAAGCAAAAAGCCCGGCAATTAATATTGCAACAGACATGAGGATGGTGGCTACCGGCCGCCTGATGCAGAACTCTGAAATGTTCATGGCTGCGTTGCTCCAGCATCTTTGGGTTTGTGTTTCTTGGTCGTTGCACCTGCGGCAGCATCAGCGGGCTTTGCGTCAGCTGCGGGGGCTTGTGTTGCATCGGCTGGCTTGGCTGTGCGAACGATTGACCCATTGTTCAATTTTGCTTGGCCTTCAACCACGACTTGCTGGCCTTCGGTGAGGCCTTTGGCAATGGCGGCCATGTCGCCTTCATAACGGGCCACATCAACGGCTGTGGCGGTGGCCTTATTATCTTGGTCAATGGCCCAGACAAAGCTGCCAATCTGGCCTTGTTGAACCGCCACAGTGGGCACTGTTAAAGCACCTGTCGCTGCGCCATATTCAACTTCAACTTCCACATGTTGGCCCGGCCAAAGGGCCAGCTTTTGATTGGCCACCGTGGCCCCAATGCCAATTGTGCCCGAACTTGAATCCACGCTTGAATCAACAAAGGTAAGTTTGCCTGAATCGAGCAGCGCGTGGGTGCCTGATTCATAAACCCGCACCGTGACATCATTTTTCAAATCAAGTTTGGCGCGAATGGCGGGCAAAACCTGTTCAGGCAAACGAAATGCAATTTTTAAGGGTTGCATTTGGGTGATGGTCATCAATGGGGTTTGCGTGCCGTTGGTTGACACAAGTGCGCCGGGCACAGCAGACACTGTGCCAAGCTTGCCATCAAAGGGAGCGGTTATTTTGGCAAAATCAAGTTGAAGTTTATCGGCATCAATCACGGCTTGATCGGCTTGAACAACTTGCTCGGCAGATTTTTCAGAAGCAACCGCGGTATCTAAATCTTGCTGCGTTCCGGCATTGCGCGCCGCCAAAGTTTTGGCGCGAAACACCTGCAACTTGGCATTTTCAAGAACTGCATTGTCTTTGGCCATGGTGGCCATATCTTTGGCCAGTGTGGCTTGAATGGTTCGATCATCAAGCTCAAGCAACGCGTCTCCGGCTTTTACGGTTTGGCCATCTTGAACCAAAACCTTGGTCACTTGGCTGGAAATGCGCGCATTGATATTTACCTGGGCCAAGGCTTCGGCGGTTCCATAACTGCGTTCGATCAAGGGCAGATCAGAGCTTTTTGCTTCGGCCAATTTTACCGCGATGGGTGCGCCGCCCTTTTTGTTGCCGGCACTTGGTGGCGGTGTTTGATCGGCCGTTGATTTCGACACGCCCACATAGCCCAGCGCGGTTTGGCCAATATTATATTTCCATTGGGCAAAACCCAAAGCGGCCAATACCGCCAACCAAGCGACAGTTTTAGATGCGCGTGTCATTGATCCTCACTTTAATTCAGTATGCTGCATAGCAGCATACTAGACGGAAAATAAGTCGATAAACCGTCGCTCATCGGGATAATATTTTTGTAATCTTGTTTTTTCCACATTCTGGGCGTCAAGTCTGGCTGAAATATGGGAGTTTATAAAATGCAAAATCCGTTTATCTGGCACGACTTGATGACATCTGATGTCGAAGGCGCCAAAACATTTTACGCAGATGTTGTGGGTTGGACTTATGATGCCCAAATGCCTGATTATCATGTCACTCTTGCAAATGGCGCTGGCATGGGCGGCATTATGCCAACACCCGCGAACTTGAGTGCTATGCCGCCGTTCTGGTCTGGCTATATTTATGTGCCTGATGTTGATGCAGCCGTTGCCAAAATTAAAAAACTTGGGGGCAAAATCCATCGTGAACCGTGGGATGTGCCCCATGTTGCACGCATGGCGGTGGTGGGAGATCCAACGGGCGCAAACTTCAATATTATGCAACCGTTTGACCAAGACGGTGGTAAGCTGCCCGCCTCTACAACTATGGGGGCTGTGGGGTGGAATGAAGCCCATGTGGGTGATTTAGATGCGGCTTGGGCGTTTTATGCTGACATGTTTGGTTGGACCAAAGGTTATAGCCACGACATGGGTGCTGAGGGCACGTATCAACTTTTTCAAATTGATGGAAAAGACGTAGGCGGCATGATGAACAAAATGGCCTCTACCCCGATGGCTATGTGGATTTATTATTTTAACGTCGACGGGATGGAAGCCGCGGTGGCGCGCATTACAAAAGCTGGCGGCAAAGTTGCCTTTGGCCCGATGGAAGTTCCCGGTGGGCAATGGACAGTGCACGGCATAGACCCCCAAGGCGGGCACTTTGCCCTGCTTTCAAACACCAAATAGGAGATTTAGCCAATGCCTTATACTTTAACTTTTCATCGCGTTTTGAAAGCACCGCCTGTGCGCGTTTATAAAGCATTTATTGATGCGGCGGCAGTGTGCAAATGGCTAGCACCCGCCGGTTTTACCTGCACTGTTGAACATATGAAAGCAGTGGTTGGGGGCACATTTCAAATGAAGTTTACTGAATTTGATTCCGGCCATAGCCACAGCTTTGGCGGAACATATCTTGAGATGATGCCGGGCGAAAAACTGGTTTATACTGACAAGTTTGACGATCCAAATATGCCGGGTGAATTGAAGGTGACAGTGGTGTTGAAGGCTGTTTCATGCGGCACTGATATGTCGATCACACAAGCGGGTATTCCAGATATGATCCCGCAGGAAATGTGTAATCTTGGATGGCAAGATTCGTTGAAGCAATTGGCGCAGTTTGTTGAACTGGGCGCTCCTATGGCGTGAGGTCGAATGATGGAAAAAATTGGCACAATGTTGTGGTTTGATTTTGACGCGGAAGCAGCTGCAGAACATTATGTAAAAGCGTTGCCGGGTTCTAAAATAACGGGCGTGCAGCGCTATAGCAAACAGGGGCCGGGCAAAGAAGGCACAGCCATGGTGGTTTCGGTTGAACTGGCAGGCATTCCCTATCAGTTGCTAAATGGCGGGCCAATGTTCACGCCCAATGAAAGTTTTTCCACCATGATTTATTGTGATGATCAAGCCGAGGTTGATCGACTGTGGAAGCATATGGGCGAGGGTGGAAGCTATAATCGATGTGGCTGGTTGAAAGATCGCTGGGGTTTTTCCTGGCAAATTATTCCGCGCCGCTTCATGGAATTGATGATGCAGTCACCTCCCGAAGCGAAGGGACGCATTATGGCCGCCATGATGCAAATGAGCAAGTTTGACATTGCCAAACTTGAAGCCGCAGCGATTGGCTAAGCCATAATCCCTGGCGCTTCATAGCCTGTGCGTTCAACATATTCGGTATAGCCGCCGCCATATTGGTGGATGCCTTCGGGGGTGAGTTCCAGCACACGGTTGGAAAGGGCTGCAAGAAAGTGCCTGTCATGCGATACAAACAGCATTGTGCCTTCATATTCGCTCAAGGCTTTGATCAACATTTCTTTGGTGAACAAATCCAAATGGTTGGTGGGTTCATCCAACACCAAAAAGTTTGGTGGATCAAAAAGCATTTGCGCCATAACCAAGCGGGCTTTTTCACCGCCTGATAATACGCGGCATTTTTTTTCAACATCATCGCCAGAAAAACCAAATGCGCCGGCAAGATTGCGCAAACTGCCTTGGGTGGCTTGTGGAAAGGCATGTTCCAATGATTCAAACACAGTGTGTTCGCCATCAAGCAGTTCCATGGCGTGTTGGGCAAAATAGCCCATTTTTACGCTTGCGCCAATTTGCACGCTGCCTTGATCAGGTTCCGTAGAACCCGCAATCAATTTCAACAGCGTTGATTTTCCGGCACCGTTGATACCCATCAGGCACCAGCGTTCCTTGCGGCGAATTTGAAAATCTAAATCCGCATAAATCTGGCGCGCGCCATAAGATTTATGCACTTGTGATAGGCTTACCACATCTTCGCCAGAACGCGGGGCGGGTGCAAAATCAAAGGCCACCGTCACGCGGCGCTTTGGTGGTTCCACACGATCAATTTTTTCCAATTTCTTCACACGGCTTTGCACCTGTGCGGCATGAGAGGCGCGGGCTTTGAAACGTGCAATAAAATTCAACTCTTTGGCCAACATCGCTTGCTGGCGCTCGAAGCTGGCTTGTTGTTGTTTTTCGGCCAACGCGCGTTGGGCCTCATAAAATTCATAGTCGCCCGAATAGCTGGTCAATTCACCACCATCGATTTCAACAATTTTGGTAACGATGCGGTTCATAAATTCGCGGTCATGCGAGGTCATCACCAACAGACCTTCATAGTTTTTCAAAAATTGCTCAAGCCAGATCAGGCTTTCAAGATCCAGATGGTTTGAAGGCTCGTCCAACAACATGGCATCAGGGCGCATCAACAAAATACGGGCCAAGGCCACACGCATTTTCCAGCCGCCTGAAAGCTTGCTCACATCGCCATCCATCATTTCTTGGCTAAAGCTTAAGCCCGCCAAAACTTCGCGTGCGCGGGCATCTTGGGCATAGCCATCAAGCTTTTCAAATTGCGCCTGAACTTCGCCATAGCGTGCGATGATGGCGTCGATCTCGTCCATGCGATCAGGGTCTGCCATGGCGGCTTCAAGGTCTGCCATTTCGGCGGCCACAGCGCTGACGGGGCCAGCACCCTCCATCACTTCGGCCACAGCCGAGCGGCCCGCCATTTCACCCACGTCTTGGTTGAAATAGCCAATTGAAATGCCGCGATCTGTTGAAACCTGGCCTTCATCAGGTTCCTCGCGGCCCGAAATCATGCGGAACAATGTGGTTTTGCCAGCACCATTAGGCCCAACGAGGCCAATTTTTTCGCCACGGTTTAAGGCCGCGGAAGCTTCGATGAAAACCAGTTGATGGCCGTTCTGTTTGGAAATGGAGTCGATGCGTATCATGATGGAGCCGCGTTTAGGCGAGGTGGCCCAAGAAGGGAAGTTTAATGAGGCAGAAAAGTTGAGCGATTGCCAAACGACTGAGAAATACCTATGTGTGAAGTATGATATCTCAACGAGCCCGTTATGCCTTTAAGGCGATTGTTGCATTGGCGCGCGCCAAGCCTGGCCGTGGCATGAATATTCGTGAGTTGTGTGAACAAGAAAAGCTGCCGCGCAAATTTATCGAGCAGATTTTGTCATCATTGCGGGCTGCGGGATATATTTCAAGCCGCCGTGGCCGTGATGGTGGCTATGAGTTGTTGCGGCCTGCAGATGTGATTCATATCGGGCCGTTGTTGCGCTTGGTTGATGGGCCAATAGCGCCCTTGCCTTGCCTTTCTCGAACGGCTTATCGCAAATGTGATGATTGCCGCGATGAAGCCACGTGCGAGGTGCGCCGCGCCTTCGACAAGCCCTACGCTGATTATTTGGCCAAGCTTGAAGCCACAACATTGGCGCAACTGTTAACTGACCCAGGTCAACTGAATTAAACTCTAGAAACAAGTCTTTGGGAACAAACGATTTTAAAAAATCGTTCGGTAAAAAGAACAAAACGGTTGAATCCATACTAAATTGGTGTATTATTAGGTTATTAACTGAAAGGAGCTTCCCATGAACATTTCCATTTCTCGTCGAATTTTAGTGTCTGCTTTTGCAGGCATAGCCCTTGCCGCCAGTTTGGCCGTTTCGCCAGCTTTGGCCGACAAGACACTGTTGAACGTATCCTATGACCCCACACGCGAACTTTATAAGGCGATCAATGAAGCCTTCGCGGCGGATTGGAAAGCCAAACACAATGGCGAAAACATTATCATCAACCAATCGCATGGCGGATCTGGCAAACAGGCGCGCGCCGTGATTGATGGCTTGAAGGCCGATGTTGTAACCTTGGCTTTGGCTGGCGACATTGATGCCATTGCCACCAAAGGCAAATTGCTGCCTGAAGATTGGGCCAAGCGCCTGCCGCATAATGCAGTGCCTTATTCATCAACGATTGTGTTTGTGGTGAAGAAAGGCAACCCTAAAGGTATCAAAGATTGGGGAGATCTGGCGCAGGCCGGATTGCAGGTGATAACCCCCAATCCGAAAACCTCGGGCGGCGCACGGTGGAATTATTTGGCGGCGTGGGCGTGGGCCAGCAAGGCCAAAGGCGGCGATGAAACCAAAGTGAAAAAATTTATCGCAGATCTTTATCACAACGTGCCGGTGCTGGACACGGGTGCTCGCGGTTCCACCACCACTTTTGCTGAGCGTGGCATTGGCGATGTGTTGATTTCATGGGAGAGCGATGCTTTTCTCGCTCTGGATGAATTTGGCGCCGACAAGTTTGACATTGTGGTGCCATCTTTGTCGATCAACGCAGAAACACCCGTGGCGGTGGTTGATGAAAACGCCAAAGCCAATGGCAATGAAGATATTGCCAAAGCCTATTTGGAATTTCTTTATACGCCAACCGCGCAGAAAATTGCTGCCCACCAACATTATAGGCCCAGCGATCCTGCAGCGGCAGACCCTGCAGACATCGCCAAGCTTCCAAAGGTTGAACTGGTCAATATCGATGATGCTTTTGGCGGGTGGAAAAAGGCCCAAGCCACCCATTTTGCTGATGGCGGCCTTTTTGATCAACTTTACAAAGCCACAAATTAAGGTTGGGGCGTGGTGATATCCTCCGTTCTCCACGTCAAGGCCTTGTGGCGCCCAAGCGTTATTCCCGGGTTTGGAATAACGCTTGGTTTTGTCGTCACTGCTTTGAGCCTTGTGGTTTTGCTGCCACTTGCCGCGCTGATGCTCAAAGCATTCAGCATTGGGCCTTTGGCTTTCATTGCCGTTGCAATTGATGCGCGGGTTTTGGCGGCATTGCGGCTTTCATTTGGGGCGGCATTGATTGCAGCTTTGGTCAACGCTGTGTTCGGGTTGGTGGTGGCATGGGTTTTGGTGCGCTATCATTTTCCGGGCAAGCGGATCATTGATGCGGCGGTGGATTTGCCATTTGCCCTTCCCACGGCGGTTGCAGGAATTGCCTTGGCGGCGATCTATGCGCCAAACGGGCCTGTTGGGTCAGTGGCAGCGCTTTTTGGATTAAAAATTGCCTTCACGCCAATCGGCATTGTTTTGGCATTGATCTTCATTGGCTTGCCCTTCGTGGTGCGAACAGTGCAGCCGGTTCTGGAAGAGGCTGATCGCGATATTGAAGAGGCCGCAGCGTTGCTGGGCGCTTCACGCTTGCGCATCATTTTTCAAGTTGTTCTGCCCCAAGTCTATCCGGCTTTGGTCACAGGGGTTGCCTTGGCGTTTGCGCGCGGCGTTGGCGAATATGGATCAGTTATTTTTATTGCGGGCAATATTCCCATGGTGTCTGAAATTGCGCCGCTGTTGATTGTGATCAAGCTTGAAGAGTTTGACTATGCCGGTGCCACCGTGATCGCCACCGTCATGCTGCTGATTTCATTAGCGCTGTTGTTTGTGATCAACGCGCTTCAATCATGGCAAAACAAGAGGTTTGGCAATGGTTGATGTGGCCACCACAACGCGCCATGCGGTTGACTTGGCCGCCCGCGATGAGATCGGCGAAAGCAAACTCATCCGATTTCTTCTCATCGCAATTGCCATCAGCTTTCTATCGGCGATATTGTTGTTTCCCTTGGTGATTGTGTTCAGCGAAGGTTTGCGCAAGGGCTTGAATGTTTTTCTGGCGTCCTTTAGCGACGCCGGCACATTATCAGCGGTGCGGCTTACGCTTTTGGTTGCGGCAATTGCTGTGCCATTCAATATCGTCTTTGGCGTTGCGGCAAGCTGGGCTGTAACCAAATTCAACTTCTTCGGCAAGAGTCTATTGCTCACGCTGATTGACTTGCCATTCTCAATTTCGCCAGTGATCTCAGGTCTGGTTTACGTGCTGTTGTTTGGGGCGCAAGGGTGGCTGGGGCCTTGGCTTAAGGCCCATCATATTGAGATTATCTTTGCGGTGCCAGGCATTGTGTTGGCCACTGTGTTTGTAACCTTTCCCTTTGTGGCGCGTGAACTTATTCCGTTGATGCAGGCGCAAGGAACAACCGAGGAAGAGGCCGCACTGACGCTGGGCGCTTCGGGTTGGTATACATTTGCCCATGTTACCTTGCCCAATATCAAATGGGCGATGCTTTATGGTGTTCTGCTGTGCAACGCGCGCGCCATGGGAGAGTTTGGTGCAGTGTCTGTGGTGTCGGGCCATATTCGGGGGTTGACTGACACCATGCCGCTGCACATTGAAATTCTGTATAATGAATATCACTTCGCCGCCGCTTTTGCCGTTGCCACACTTCTTGCTGGTCTGGCGCTCATCACCCTCATTTTAAAGTCGCTGCTGGAATGGCGTTACGCCGATGCCCTTGCAGCGTCTAAGCGCCATTAGGAGAAACCATCATGTCTGTTTCAGTATCCATCCGCAATATTGCCAAAGACTTTGATCGTTATCCCGCCTTAAAAGGCGTGTCACTGAATGTGGCACCGGGTGAATTGGTGGCCCTGCTCGGGCCATCAGGGTCTGGCAAAACCACGCTGTTGCGCACTGTGGCTGGGTTGGAATTTCAAGATCAGGGCGAGGTGTTTTTTGGTGATATTAATGCGGCAGAATTAAGCCTGCGCGAAAGGCGCATTGGTTTTGTGTTTCAGCATTATGCCCTGTTCAAACACATGACAGTGATGAACAATATTGCCTTTGGCTTGCGGGCGCGCCAGCGTGGCACCAGGCCCACGGAAGCACAGATTCGGTCTCGGGTTCTCGAGCTGCTGGCGCTGGTGCAGCTTGATGGGCTTGAGGCGCGCTATCCAGCCCAACTTTCTGGTGGCCAGCGCCAGCGTGTGGCTTTGGCACGCGCCCTTGCCATTGAGCCGCGCGTGCTATTGCTGGATGAACCCTTTGGCGCGCTGGATGCCAAAGTGCGCAAAGATTTGCGCCACTGGTTGCGCGATCTTCATGCCAAGACCAAGCACACCACGCTTTTTGTAACCCATGATCAAGATGAAGCGTTTGAGTTGGCAGACCGCATTGCCATTCTGAACCAAGGCATCATTGAACAGGTGGGCACGGCCACCGAAATTTTAAGCCACCCGGCTTCGCAGTTTGTGAAAGATTTTATTGCAGATGTCAGCATCACCGC
>JAYUHQ010000248.1:0-10512 GCA_043766895.1 Aestuariivirga sp. | reverse complement strand
CTTGGCCTGCAACAGCGCTTGATAAATTGGCCAAAACCACGGCCATGCGTTCAGAATAAGGACGCGCGGCCACCGCTGCTTCTTGCGCACGGCGCAGCTTTGCAGCGGCCACCATTTGCATGGCCTTAGTAATTTTGCGTGTCGCTTTTACAGAAGCGATGCGGTTGCGAAGGTCTTTAAGACTTGCCATCGTGCTCTCTTACGCAAAGGCCTTAGCGAAGGCGTCAACCGCCGCTTTAAGCTTTGGCATCATCGTATCCGAGATGGCTTTTTCAGTGCGGATCGCATCCAAAATGTCCATGTGCTTGTCTTTTACACTGGCAAGCAAGCCTTCTTCAAAGTCGCGCACACGGTTCACCGGGATCACATCGAGATAGCCATTGACGCCAGCATAGATCGAGACAACCTGTTCTTCGGTTTTGAGGGGCGAGAACTGGGCTTGCTTCAGCAACTCAGTCAGACGCGCACCGCGGTTTAGAAGTTTCTGTGTTGACGCATCAAGATCAGAACCGAACTGAGCAAAGGCAGCCATTTCACGATATTGGGCCAATTCGCCCTTAATCTTGCCGGCAACTTGCTTCATCGCCTTGATTTGAGCCGCTGAACCCACGCGCGACACGGAAAGACCCACGTTCACCGCAGGACGAATGCCTTGATAGAACAAATCGGTTTCCAAGAAGATCTGGCCATCGGTGATGGAAATCACGTTGGTTGGAATATAAGCCGACACGTCATTGGCTTGGGTTTCAATCACGGGCAGAGCTGTCAAAGAACCGGCACCGAGCGAGTCGTTCAACTTGGCCGAACGTTCAAGCAAACGCGAATGGAGATAGAACACGTCGCCAGGGTAGGCTTCACGGCCCGGTGGGCGGCGCAAAAGCAGAGACATTTGACGATAAGCCACGGCTTGCTTTGACAAATCGTCATAGGCAATCAGGGCATGCATGCCATTGTCGCGGAAATATTCGCCCATGGTGCAACCGGTAAACGGTGCAAGATATTGCATGGGTGCTGATTCCGAAGCGGTTGCGGCAACCACGATGGAATATTCCATGGCGCCTGCATCTTCCAAAATTTTCACAAACTGAGCAACGGTCGAACGTTTTTGGCCGCAAGCCACATAAACGCAATAAAGCTTTTCTTTGTCTGGGCCATTCACGTGAATGGCTTTTTGATTGAGGATCGTATCGAGAATGATGGCGGTTTTGCCGGTTTGACGATCGCCAATGATCAATTCGCGTTGGCCACGGCCAACGGGGATCAAGGCGTCCACAGCTTTAAGGCCGGTTGACATTGGTTCATGCACAGATTTGCGTGGAATAATGCCGGGCGCTTTCACGTCGACGCGGGAAAATTTCTTGGCTTTGATCGGGCCTTTGCCGTCAATCGGATTGCCAAGCGCGTCAACCACGCGGCCAAGCAATTCTGGGCCGATTGGAACTTCTACGATGGCACCGGTGCGCTTGACTGTGTCGCCTTCTTTAATGTCGCGGTCATTACCGAAAATAACCACGCCCACATTGTCTGGCTCAAGGTTCAAGGCCATGCCGCGAATTCCACCTGGGAATTCAACCATTTCACCGGCTTGGACGTTGTCCAACCCATAAACACGCGCAATACCATCGCCGACCGAGAGAACTTGGCCGATTTCAGCAACATTGGCATCTTTGCCAAAGTCTTTAATTTGCTTTTTGAGGATGGACGAAATTTCGGCGGCGCGAATATCCATGGTCAGCCGGTTCCCTTCATTGAAACTTTGAGGTTTTGCAGTTTGGTTTTAAGTGAATTGTCAACCATGGTGGTGCCGATTTTGACAACCAGACCACCGAGAAGCGAAGAATCGATTTTGGATGTAATCGTTACATCCTTGCCCACGCGCGCTTTCAAAGCAGCGCTTAAGTCTTTGAGTTGGGCCGGAGAAAGCTTTTCAGCAGATGTTACTTCGGCTGTGGCCTCGCCACGGGCTTCAGCCACTTTGGCTTGAAATGCGGTAATCGCATCGCTGAGAATACCAAGCCTGCGATTTTTGCACAAAAGCTTCACAAAATTCAAAGCAAGACCTGAAATATCAGCTTTTTGAGCCAAGGCCGACAGCACGTTGAGCTGATCAGTGGCTTTGGATATGGGTGAATGAAGAATATTTTTCAGTTCAGCCGAATCGCTGATCATCATTTGCAGTGAAGCCAAAGCCTTGGCTGTGGCTGGAACGGCTTTTTCTTCTGTTGCAAGGTCAAATAGAGCGTTTGCATATCGCCCCGCAACACCGCTGATCATCTGATTTGCCGCCAATTTGCTCAACCCGCTTATTTATTAAAAGGCGATTCAAAGACGCCGCGCGCGTTCGCTATCACAGTGCGCGGTGGCTGGCAACCAGACATTCAAAAGGCTGACAAGCCTGCAATGGCGACGGATTGCCGCAATCTGAATTTTTGGCAATAAAAAAGCCCGGCGTGGGAGGACGCCGGGCCGTTTACCTGAGAGTGGGATTAACCGTGAAACTGGGTTTCAAGCTGATAACGCTTGATTCCCATATCGGCCAAATCAGCAGCTGACAGGCGGTTTGGGTTAAACTTTGCCTGTTCAGCAACTGATTTTTGCTTTTTCATGCGCAAAAATCGGTTGAACATGATTAGCGAACTGCGTCTTTGGCAATCCGGCCAATGTCTGTACGGGCAATGCCCAAATCAGCCAATTCACGGTTCGACAAGGATTGGAGCTCAGACACAGTGCGGCTGTAACGCTTCCAAGTATTAATGCGGGTTTTCAGTACTTCAAACATTTTAAACTCCTTCTGGGAATCTCTTAGTCTCTATTTACAAACCCTAGTTAGGTGCGATGCAGCAAAATTACCAATGCAAAATTTGCATGGCTACTAATACATGAGATATATCATATATTTATAATATCGTAACAATTGCAATGGTGAATGGTGCGGTGCCGCAAAATTGATCAAGTGCTGCCTTTTTTTGACCAATTTGGTTAAAATCAATTAAGCATATTCTTTGCCCGAATATTTACCCTTCTTGCGCTAGAAAAAAGTTGCGAGAGTTTTAAGCTGATTGATCAAAACATATCAGCGGGGCGGAGTTGAAGTTGCAAACGTTGGAATCAGATCAAGTCTTTACCTTTGATGAGGCCTTTGCCGCTTTGGTGGTGGGGCAAAATACCGAAACCTCAACCCGAATCGAAGAAGCTGCTGAGGCAGACTTAAAACAAGCCCTCAAAGCATCGGGGGAGGCAGCCTATCGTTGGCAGATAGATACCGACGAAATTTTTTGGAGTGCCAATGCGCCTGAAGTGTTGGGTTGCTCGCCTGAAGTGATTGCCTCGGGCAAATTGTTTGCCAGCTTGCTAGATGTTGAAAATGTTACCACCCGCTATGAATCGGTGATGAACAGCAAAGCCCGTGACGATGGGCGCGGCGTTCCGTTTCAGATTGAATATATGTTCCGCAGCGAAGGCCGCCATAACACCACGTCGATTTGGTTGGAAGACGTGGGCCGTTGGCAAGCGGGCCTTGATGGCCAGCCAAAGGTAGTTTTTGGCACGGTTCGCCGCATTGATGATCGCCATATGCGCGATCAACATCTCAATTTCTTGGGCAATTGTGATCCCTTAACCGGCATGATGAACCGTGGCCGCATGACAGAGGCTTTGGGCGAGGCCATTATCGTGGCACGCAAGGGCAATGGCAGTTGCGCGTTTGCCCTTGCTGCGGTGAACAATCTTTCAACCGTCAACGAAGCCTATGGCTTTGACGTGGCCGATGAGGTGATTGTGGCTGTGGGGCGCAGGCTTCGCCAGGTTATGCGCGTTGGCGATGGCATTGCGCGCTATTCTGGCGGCAAGTTTGGCATCATTCTCAATGATTGTGGCGAAGAAGAATTAAAAACGGCGCTTGATCGCTATCTGGCGGTGGTGCGTGATAATGTGATTGAAACAGAACATGGGCCAGTTTGGGCGATGTTATCCATGGGTGCACTTTGTATGCCCTCCGAGGCGGCAAACGCACATGAAGCAACCTGTCGTGCTGAAGAGGCCCTGAATGAAGCGGTAAAGCTGCCCTCTGATGGTTATATTATTTTCAAGCCTTCCGAGCGGCGCACTTCTGAACGGCGGCTCAATGCACGCTGTGCCACCGAAATTGTAAAATGCTTGAAAGAAGATCGCTTCAAACTGGCGTTCCAACCGATTGTCTCTGCCAAAACCGATACGGCAGAACTTCATGAAGCCTTGTTGCGCATGCAGGAAGGCGACCAAGGCGAATTGATTGCGGCTTCACATCTTATTCCCGTGGCCGAGCATTTGGGTTTGGTGCGGTTGATTGATCGTTCGGTGATGCAAATGATCGTGCAGACATTGCATGCCTATCCGCAATCCCAACTCACCATGAATGTGTCGGGCACCACGGCCACAGATCCGCATTGGTATGGCCAGCTTTTAGAGGTGATCACCGAAAATGCGGTGATTGCGCCGCGTTTGATTGTTGAGATTACAGAAACAGTGGCCTTGAACGATTTAAAATCAACGCGCCATTTTGTTGAAAGTTTGCGCAATGCTGGCTGTGGCGTTGCCATTGATGACTTTGGTGCGGGCTATACGTCGTTTCGCAATTTGCGCGAATTGCCAGTAACGATGTTAAAGCTGGATGGCACGTTTTGTGGAAATTTGCGCAAAAACAAAGACAATGAATATATGGTGCGCAGCCTTCTGGACCTGTCACAAAAGTTCAACTTGAAAACCGTGGCCGAATGGGTTGAGCAGGAAGCCGATGCTGATGATTTGAAAGCTTGGGGCGTGGACTATCTGCAAGGCCATCTTTTTGGTCAGGCCAGTGTTGTTCCACCCTGGACCAACCACGAGCCCAACACTTTTGTTCTAAACGCCGCGCCAGACGATTTGATCATTGAAGTTGAGCCTTTGCCAGAAACTCCAGAAGAACTGTTCGAACTTGCTGAACCAGAAGCTGAGCCAAAATCTGAGCCAGAAAAAGTGGCAACGGAAGATGGCGCGATAACCAGCTATCAAGAGCTTGATTTTAGCGATATTGACACCAGCATCACCAATTTACGCGCCACACTGCTTGAGCTTGATCCGCACCAAGAAAATAATTCAGCAGAGCAAGCGGCGGCCTGACAAGCCACCGCTTAAAAAACTATCGCCCGATGTTGTCAATTTTCTGCTGCATCGCCGTCAATTGATCTTTCAAGGCCTGAAGATCATCTTTGCTGGCCGATGGCGAAGGCGCAGGTTGTGATGGTGCTGGGTTTGCATCTGCCATTGATCCCGACATCATGGCGGCAAATGGATTGAACATTTTCATGGCTTCATTAAACATGGCCATGTTGCGTTTTGCGTGCTCTTCCATGCCGGCCAAATTGCCAGGCACACTCATCTGGCCAATGCCCATGCCGTCTATCATTTGCTTGCGAATTTTGTCTTGTTCCTTTGACAAATTCTCTAATGAAAAATCAAGATAGCCCGGAACGAAACCCTGCATCTGATCACCATAAAAACGGATGAGCTTGCGCAAGAAGTTAATGGGTAACAGGTTTTGTGTGCCTTTGTTTTCTTCTTCAAAAATGATTTGAGTGAGAACCGAGCGGGTGATGTCTTCACTGGTTTTGGCGTCATAGACCAAAAAATCTTGGCCATTTTTAACCATCAAAGACAAATCATCAAGTGTCACATAGGTGCTGGTGGCGGTGTTATAAAGCCTGCGATTGGCATATTTTTTAATAACCGTTGCCTGTGCTTGGTTTTTCTCGTCACTCACGTTTCAACACTCCATACGATCGCACTATTGTCTCATAAAAACTTGCTCCGTGCGCTGCACAATAGCAAGCGCAAAAAATTCTCGCAATTGCGTATGGAACAGGGCTAATCTCGGCTAAATTTCAATGGAGTCTCTTATGAGTGCCTTTCAAGACATCGTTATTGTTTCAGCAGCACGAACCCCGGTGGGTTCATTTAATGGCGCTTTGGCCAGCCTAACCGCTGCTCAATTGGGCAGCATTGCCATTAAAGCCGCATTAGACCGGGCCAAGGTTGAGGCTGGCCATATTGATGAAGTGATCTTGGGCCAAGTGTTAACCGCAGCGCAGGGCCAAAACCCCGCCCGCCAAGCATCAATTCATGCTGGCATTCCAAATTCTGCAACGGCTTGGGGTTTGAACCAAGTGTGTGGCTCTGGCCTGCGCGCTGTGGCTTTGGGCGCCCAGCAAATCATAACAGGTGATGCTTCAATCGTGATTGCTGGCGGCCAAGAATCAATGAGCAAATCCAACCATGCGGCACATTTGCGTGATGGCGTTAAAATGGGTGATTGGAATTTTATTGATACCATGATCCGCGATGGCTTGTGGGATGCTTTCCATGGTTATCACATGGGCACCACAGCAGAAAATGTTGCCAAGCAATGGCAAATTACCCGTGACCAACAAGACGCTTTTGCCGTGGCTTCACAAAACAAGGCCGAAGCGGCACAAGCGGCCGGCAAGTTCAAAGATGAAATTGCGGCCGTAACCATTTCCACGCGCAAGGGCGATGTGATTGTTGATAGTGATGAATATATCAAGAAGGGCGTTACCCTTGAATCTGTGGCCAAGCTTAAATCGGCCTTCCAGAAAGATGGCACTGTTACTGCGGCAAACGCATCAGGCATTAACGACGGTGCGGCCGTTGTGGTTTTGATGAGTGCTGCTGAAGCCGCCAAGCGTGGGCTTACTCCCTTGGCACGCATTGCATCATTCGCCACAGCGGGTGTTGACCCTGCGTTGATGGGCTCAGGGCCTATCCCTGCATCACGCGCGGCGCTCAAAAAAGCGGGTTGGAATGCTGCTGATCTCGATGTGATTGAAGCCAACGAAGCGTTTGCTGCACAAG
Organism: Aestuariivirga sp.; assembly: GCA_043766895.1. Lineage (GTDB taxonomy): Bacteria > Pseudomonadota > Alphaproteobacteria > Rhizobiales > Aestuariivirgaceae > Aestuariivirga. Next base: position 3,627 of record JAYUHQ010000248.1, on the reverse strand, counting down.
CCTGTGCTGTGAACAAAGACATGGGCTGGGATTTGGCCCGCGTGAATGTGAACGGCGGAGCCATTGCCATTGGCCACCCCATTGGGGCTTCGGGTGCGCGCATCCTCAACACATTGCTTTATGAAATGCAGCGCAGCAAAGCCAAAAAAGGTTTGGCCACCCTTTGCATCGGTGGCGGCATGGGTGTAGCCATGTGTCTAGAACGATAAAAAAATTTGGGAGAAATAAATGGCGCGTATTGCAGTTGTAACTGGTGGCACCCGAGGAATTGGGGCCGCCATTTCAAAACAGTTGAAGGCGGATGGTTGCACCGTTGCTGCGATCTATGCAGGCAATGATGAGGCAGCAAAGAACTTCAATTTAGAAACTGGCATTGCGGTTTTCAAATGCGATGTCTCGTCTTATGATGCCAGTGTCGCAACACTCAAAACCATCGAAGCTGAACTGGGGCCGGTTGATATTTTGGTGAACAATGCTGGCATTACGCGTGATGCCATGTTCCACAAAATGTCGCCCCAACAATGGCAAGAGGTGATGAACACCAACCTGAATTCGCTGTTTAACATGAGCCAACCGATTTGGGCTGGCATGCGGGATCGTGGATTTGGGCGCATTATTTGCATCTCGTCGATCAACGGACAAAAAGGCCAAATGGGGCAAACCAATTATGCCGCAGCAAAAGCGGGTGAAATTGGCTTTGTGAAATCTCTGGCACAAGAGGGCGCTGCAAAAGGCATCACTGTCAATGCCATTTGTCCGGGCTATATTGGCACTGAAATGGTCAAAGCCGTTCCAGAAAAAGTGTTGAACGAGCGCATTTTGCCATTAATCCCCGTGGGTCGTTTGGGTGAACCGGAAGAAATTGCGCGGTGTGTCAGCTTCTTGGCCGCAGACACTGCTGGCTTTATCACTGGGGCCACACTGTCCGCCAATGGCGGGCAATATATGGTCTAGGCCATGTGGCAAGGCTTGCGGCTTCAGGCCAAAAACCTAAGCTGCAGCCGCGGTGGGCGTGTCATCTTTACAGACTTAAATTTTGTGGTCGAAAGTGGCCAGATGGTTGAACTGCGCGGGCCTAACGGCTCTGGCAAATCTTCGTTGTTGCGTTTGATTGCGGGTTTGAATGCAGTTGAAGGCGGCACACTTACATTCGATCCGGTGCAGGAATCAATGGCTGAGGCCTGCCATTATGTGGGCCATGCTGAAGCTGTAAAACCTGCACTGAGCGTTGAACAGAATATAAAATTCTGGACAGGTTTTTTGGGAGGCAGCGCGCAATCGCCACTGGATTTTTTCAAACTTGCCCCACTGGCGGATGACCAAGCCGCATTGCTGTCGCAAGGCCAGCGCCGCCGTTTGGCGTTATCGCGGCTTGTGGCTGTTGATCGCCCTTTATGGTTGCTTGATGAGCCCAGCGTTGGGCTTGATGCTTCAACACTTCTCGATTTAAAAACATTGATGCAAAGCCATCTTGACAAGGGCGGCATGATTATCGCTGCCACCCATGGCGAATTGGGTTTGCCTAGCGCACAAGTTTTAAACCTGAAGGCGCGCAGCTGATGTGGCAATCATGCAAGGCATTGCTATGGTGCGATGTGCTTTTGGCACAGAAACAAGGCGGCGGCCTTGGGGCGGCCTTGGCATTTATTTTGGCGGTTTTGGTTTTGGTTCCAATCTCATTGGGGCCCGATCTGGCCTTGTTGCAGCGTTTAGCACCGGGCCTGATGTGGCTTTCGCTGCTTCTGGCGGTGTTGTTGACCGCAGACCGAATGTTTCAACAAGACTTTGAAGATGGTTCGCTTGATTTAATGACAATGGCCAATATTCCATTTGAACTTGTCGTGTTGATGAAATTTATTGGTCATTGGCTTACCGTGTCTTTGCCGCTGGCTTTGATTGCGCCACCGCTGGGCCTTATGCTCAATCTCGATATCTCAAAACTGCCTATACTGTGGCTTTCAATGTTGGCGGGGTCGCTTGCACTTTCTTTGCTTTCAGGGCTTGGGGGCGCGGTGACTGTGGGTTTGCGCCGAGGCGGGCTTTTGGTATCACTTCTCATCATGCCGCTTTATGTGCCTGTTCTCATTTTTGGAGTTTCGGCAACCACACTGATGATGGGGCCGCAAACGCCCGTGCCGTCGCTGCTTATTCTTGTGGCCATTACACTGGTCAGTTTGGTGGTGGCACCTCTGGCCAGCGCTGCGGCTTTGCGGGCCTATCTCCAATGATTTTGATCGGTTAAGAACACAGCATGCAAAAATTTGCCAATCCGGTTTTGTTTTTAAAGCTCGCCAATGCAATGTTGCCTTGGGTGTGGCTTATCACCGTCATTTTGTTTGCCGTGGGGCTTTTTGGTGCTTTGGTCACAACGCCCGCTGATGCGGTTCAGGGCGAGGCCGTGCGTATTATGTATATTCATGTGCCTGCGGCGTGGATGGGGCTTTTTGTTTATGTGTTGATGGCTGGGTTTAGCGCTGTGGCGTTAATCTATCGCCACCCATTGGCCGATACTGCTGCAAAAACCGCCGCACCCTTGGGCGCCATGTTTTGTTTTTTGGCGCTGGCCACAGGTTCAATTTGGGGCAAGCCCATGTGGGGCACATGGTGGGTGTGGGACGCCAGGCTGACGTCGATGTTTGTGTTGATGTTGCTTTACCTCGGTTATGTGGCGGTGTGGAACGCGATTGATGATCCGCATTTGGCGGCAAAAATTGCCCGCATCATCGCGCTTGTCGGAGTTATCAATATTCCAATTGTAAAATTTTCGGTGGATTGGTGGAACACGCTGCATCAGCCCGCCAGTGTATTTACAACCAGCGGCTCTAAGATCGACAAATCTATGCTGTGGGATTTGCTGGTGATGGCGCTGGCCTATACATTTTTATTTTTGGCCCTGCATCTGGTGTCGATGCGCAGTGAAATTGCGGCACGTAAATTAAGGCAACTCAGAACCTCTGAAATTGGAGAGCGGTGATGGATTGGTCTGCTCATAATGCCGGTTATGTTGTGGCCGCATATATTATTTCAGCGGTTGGGCTGGTTGCAATTGCTTTGAGCATCTTCTTACTTGATCGCAAAAACGCCAAGGCGCTGCGACTGCTAAAAGATTAAACGATGGGCTTGCGCTTGAGTTTGATTTTCGTTGTCACTTGATCGGGCGAGGAAGCATCCACCTTGTCCATTTCACCAGCAAGGTGGCCCAGACATTCCATAACCATTTTACGATCTGCCACGGCAAAGTGCGATAACAGCTTGCGGTCTAAATCTTCAGCACTGGCTTGCGCGGTTTTTAAAAGCTTTTTGCCAACCGGGGTTAAACGCACTGCATTGGTGCGCGCATCTTCCTTGCTGCGCTTGCGTTGCAGATAGCCTTGGGCCATCAAACGCGACACCAAATCAGCAAGTGTGGAACGATCAATACCCGTTACTTTGACCAATTCTGTTTGGCTTTTGCCTTCCGATGAATCAACGGCAGAAAGAACCGTAAACTGACGGTGCGTCAATCCGCTTTTTCCAACTTCTTCCATGTAAACATGGGCGGAAAATTGTACGGCCCGCTTCAACAGATGCGAGAAAGACCGAGCAAATTGTTTTGCCTCTTTTGACGACGACATTTCGATCCCTGTT
>JAYUHQ010000247.1:0-10516 GCA_043766895.1 Aestuariivirga sp. | reverse complement strand
TGGGTTGCTCAAGCCGTAGCCGTTGTTGGATCAATCATTCCCGTCACTTCGGTAATGGTGTTGGCGGGAAAGCCGCTCACTTCGGCGTGGCGTTTGATGATGGCCTCATCTTCGGCCAAATAAATGCAAAAGGTTTTATTGCCCGTCACATAGCTTTCCACCCATTGAATATCAGGCCCCAGCTTGGCCAAGGCCGAATTAGAGGTTTTGGCCGCATCACAAAGTTGAGCACTGTTGAATGAACCAACCTTGGGAATATTTCTTTCGATAACAAATTTGCGCATAATCGTGCTCCGGTTAAATGTTCTGGCTGGCAATACTGCCGCCCGAAGATCACCGTAAACCGGCCCCGTTATCTCTGCGTCATTTCTGGTTGGCCCCCATATAATTTCCTCGTCATTTCGGCTAAGGTGAAGTGATGCAACTAAAGCTGTTTGGCGAATTTTCACTGATAGCGCCCTCAGGCGAACGCATTGTCGTGCCCCTGCGTCGTGGCCAAGCCTTGATTGCGTATTTAGCATCCAAAGAAAGCCGCCGCGAAAGCCGCGAAGTTTTGCTTGATCTTTTGTGGCCCGATCGTTTCAAGGAACAGGCCCAATCAAGCTTGCGACAAGTGATTTATGAACTTCAGCGCTTGGCCCCAAAAGATCAGCTGTTGATTGAGGCAACGCGTGATGAAGTATCCTTAGGGCCCGCCATTTTGGCCTGTGATCTGTGGCGCTTTGAAAGCAAGCCCGGCGATTTTAACGGCAGCATGGCCGAAGAATTATTAGATCTTTACGCTGGGCCATTTTTATCAGGCCCGCCCTTGGCAACCTAGCCCTTCCAACAATGGACGGCCATTCAACGCGCCCGCTTGGAAAATCAATTGGAAGCCGCCATTCTTGAAACGGCCCATATTGCTTCAAGGCCAGCCGAAACGGCCTTGGCCATCAAGCTTTTGATCCAGCTTTTGCAACGTTGCCCGATGAGTTTTCAGGCCATTGCAAAAGTGATGGAACTTGCCGCAGCAAGCGGCCAACCCGCCGTGGCCACACGTCAATTTGAACAGTTTGCAAAACGTTTGAAGCTGGAATGTGGTGAAGTTCCGCCCCAAGAATTATTGGATTTTTATAAAGCCTTAAAAGCCGTTCCCGAACAAGCGCCCACTCACTTTGCAAGGCTCCGCCAACCGGCTTTTGCCCACAAAAACCCGTGGACTCATACAAGCTCTGATGCGCCGGTCATCGCTGTTTTGCCCTTTCAATATAAAGGCCTTCGCCCTGAGCGGATGGAACTTGCCAATGCGCTGAGTGAAGATATCATCATGATGCTGTCTGGCTGTCGATGGTTTGGTGTTTTGTCGCGCAGTTCAACCCACAGCATTGTGCAAGATGCGCAGTTCATTCCACGAGATTTTGCGCGCAAAACTGGCGCCAATCATTTGGTCTATGGCACAATTGCTGATCGCGGTGAGCAACTTTCCCTCACCATTGAACTGGCCAATGCCGAAACCGGATTTATCACCTGGGCCAAACGCTATGATGCTGCGGGTGAAGATTTGCTAAAATGGGCCAGCGAAGTGTGCCCGATGATTGTTGCTGCCCTTGATCCGGCCGTTGTTGAAAGCGAACATTTGGCCTTATCAAAACCCGCCATTGCCGCCACAGATTGCCTCTGGGCCTATCAATATCTGGTGAAAGGCTATCGCCATTATTATGCGGGTGAGTGGGATAAGGCCATTGCTTCGTTTCAAGATGCCGTTGATGAAGATAAAACCTATGCCCATGGCTATGCCATGTTGGCCAACACGCGCTATTCAGCAGCCCAAGCGGGGCGCGATAATAATTTTGACGCCATGCTGGAATTGGCTGAACACAGCGCAAGGCGCGCCTTGGAAATTGATCCCGCAGAGGCCAAAGCCAATATCGCCTTGGGCCAAATATTGGATTGGCGCGGTAAACACTCTCAATCCGCAGCCTTTCTGGATCGCGCCATCAGCCTGAACCCAAGTTTCTCGCAAGCCTCAACCGCCAGAAGTTATCATGCGGTGATGACAGGTTCGTTCGAAGCCGCCAAAACCTATGTTGAAACCTCCATGCGTCTGCGTGTGGGTGATGCTGGTTTGGGCTTCTGCCTGCCATCAAAAGCCATTGCTGATCTTCATATGGCAAACCCAAAAGAGGCCCTGCAAACCGCCCATTGGGCTCAACGCTTGGCCCCTGATTTTTGGCTCTCGCGCATGACATTGGCCACAGCGCTTTACGCCAATGACGAAATGGATTCAGCACGCGCGGTGGTGAGTGAATTGAAACGAGATTATCAAGGCTTAACCGCTGAAGAATTCGCATCCTGGTTTCCCTATGCCAACGCCCAAAACAACACGATGATCACAAAAGCCTTGGAAAAATCGGGGTGGGATTAAGTGATGATGAGGCCCGCGGTGAATGCCCCGTAAAGATTTTCGAAAGCTGGCTTTGGCCCTGTCAGATGCAGAAGAAAAATCACATTTCGGCAAAGCCGATTTTCGCGTAAAAAATAAAATCTTCGCAGGCTTTAACGACAAGGGCATGGCAAAATGTTGCGCCGAAGAAGATGTTGAAGCCTCAAATTTGACAGAGTGTGCTCAAATCGGAACCACCACTCCTATCACTGCAATCCCATACTCAAAACCGTAATTCCAACTCCCACAACCGTCATTCCCGCGAAAGCGGGAATCCAGCTTCTTTTTCTATAAATAGTAGAATGCACTGTCACCGTAACATAAAAGTAACCGTTTATCCTGACTCCGCGCGATCTGGAAGCTGATGAAAGTGGAAAAGGATTTGGGACAGTATTCAAAAGGGTAGTTCCACCGTCAACGAAAAGACAGTCTCGAGCAAAGTCACTAAGCTGCGCGAGCGGTATCTTCGGTTGGGGAAACGGTGCTACCGCCCCAACTTTCCGCTAGCAGCAAATCGAATTCGCTATCTCGACGTTCGCGAAGTTCCCTCCGAACGAAATCAAGCAATTCAGTAGGAGAACACGCCTTGCGTAGCGTTGTTACGGCGGCCGGGGCAAAAAACAGCGATGTTGAATGGCGGTCCGAAAGTTTCGCCAATGCATCACCGGGGGCAGAATTTCCCCAAGCCCACTCAAACTCGGTGCGAAGATAGTTGAAAGGGTTGGCTAAGTGCTGTTTTAGCAAGATACCTATGCCATTTGACTCATTGGGTTTCAATTCAGTGCGGGCAATTAAACCAAGTGATCTGATGTTACCCATAGATATTTCTGCGATAACGCCGAGGGGTACTTTCAGGCCGGAAGCTTTTTGCAAGTCGCAATGAAAGGTAATGCGGGAAAGGGTCAGCCGTCCCGATTGAATGCTAACCACGTTGCTTGTCATATGCGCTTTCCTTCAATTACAGCGACAAAATTGTGTTCAAGTTTTGCCTTCGCGTAATAAGGTTAGAAAGTATAAGCCCCCTTTCAGCCTCAGGCAAGTAGGCCACTGGAATGCGGTTAACTAATCGCTCTATTTCAGTATCTGCAAGGGCCTCAATACGCGTAATCATCCACTTTAATGTGACATGGTTTTCTGGTGTGGGCATGTACACTGGACATGCACCATTAGGGGCATCAGGCAGTTTCCATTGCTGCGATAGTGAAAATGCATGATCAATAAAACTCACGCCCAGCTTCCCATTTTGACTATTCAGATCAACTTGAGTGTGATCTGATTTTCGATCAGAATCTGAAATCCATGTATGAAAGACTCGCATAGCCGAAAAAATGTCACTCGCACTGTTGATAAGTTCTGGTGTTAGTAAGTTGGTGGCGGCGTTCCATTGTTGGCTTTGGGGAAATGCCCATGCTGAGATATTTCGACCCCGCACATAGGTATTTCCTAATCCTTCACTCCAAAGAACGACCGGCGGCACGAGAAGTTCCAAAGAATGAGCTAGATCAAATGCAATCTTTTCGTGGGCTGCTCGGCATTCAACACTCGATGCTATTTCTGGGCCAGGCTTTGCAACAGCAACTATTTTGGTCAGCTCAGACTGAACACGTATTGATCGCGATTCGCCCTCTCCAACAGGGCCGAGATCTATCCAGTTTTCGTTTGTTTCAATAGTATTAAACCACTCGTCACAGAGACGGAGGTATTCAGAGGAAAATCTGCGAAGGGACATAACAACTCCTTGGTGAAATTGATCAAAAGCAACATCTACCTCCACCTGTTGAAGTTTTGCCTTCTATTGGGCCTACAAATTCACCTGCAACAAAAATAGGATTAAATTGATTCTCCCTCAAATTAATAGGCAGGAATACTGACCTATCTAAAGTTATCCACAGATTATGGTACGCAAAGTATGATATTACCCTCGAGCCGGATTTACAAACGCAGCTCGCACTTGAATAAAAAACAGGAAACCATCGGAATACGGTGGCAGTGCATTCTATTTTATATCTTACAATATCAATATCTTGAAAACGCAGACGATTACGACGATGGCGATGTTCATCGAGAACTTGTTTTTACCTTACTTTCTCGAGCCAGCTTTACAAATGCATCTCGCACCTGAATAAAAAACCGTGGCGGTAGGAAACCATAGTCATAGATTTCTGTTCCTCGCCGCTTGCGCAGATCATAACCCGGCCAGATAAATTCATTGCCTTCTGAAATGACAATCCAAGATTGATCTTCATCCAAACCCAAATGCTTTTTGATGGCCGGAGGAATTTCAATGGCCGTTGTTTTCATCTTCGGCGAGGAATGGGTGATCGGCAGAACCGTTACCCATGTGGAACCATCTTCTGCATGCACAGCCGATAACACGATAACGGAAGGCCTATTTTTGATGCCTTCTTCTCGGCCCGCTAAATATTCTTCATGCCAAAGATATGCGTAATTTAAAACCAAACCGAGTTCAGGCGTGGGCAAGGCCATCTGAGCGGTCTATTCACTTTCCATGAGCGCATTGAGATGTTTGTGACGATCGTCCATTTCGCTTGTTGCAATGGCGTTGATTCTTTCTTCTGACAACGTGGCTGTAGAAAAGCTGCGCCTTTGTTTTTGGAACTGCTGGAAAGCTTCATATTCATCTGCGGGCACAAAATAACCTGTAATATGGCCATGGCTGCTGACCGGAACCGCCGCCTTTTGTGCCAACATGCGGTAGCGACCGAAATTACGCGTAAACTCGGCAGCCGGGATAATGGGCGTTTTTTCCATTGAAACTCCTTTCGATATACGTATTTTACATACAATACGTAATTTACGCAAGTTTTTCCTTACCCCGCAACGTCGTCTTCGTGGGCTTGCAAGACTTGTTGGTTGGAGCGGTTTTGATTCTGAACCCAAGGGTGGATTGTAGCGGGAGATAGCAGGCGGGGCGTACGCTGTCAAGGACTATTTTCATTTATATGAAATTAATTCATAAGTGGTTGATTTCCTGCAAGAATAGATTTGACATTGCACTGCAACATAAGTAAGAGGCCGCAATCGCTTGTCATCCACAGATGAATACGTGAGGCTGGGAATATCCACAGCCGTTCCGGACAAGCCAAACCCCTAAAGCATTCCTTTCACGTGGGAAAGTTCAGCACCAGCCGAGATGGCTTGCGCAATTTTGCGCATGTTGTCGTTCGGGCAGGCTTTTGCTGATATCCCAGCTCCGAATGAAAGACTGTTATGATTCAATTTACTGATCTTGGCCTCAGCCAAAAACTTATCGATGCCGTAACCCAAGAAGGTTACACCGTGCCAACCCCCATTCAAGCCAAGGCCATTCCGCCATTGCTGGAAGGCAAGGATTTGTTGGGCATTGCCCAAACTGGCACCGGCAAAACCGCTGCTTTCGCTTTGCCTATTCTCGAACGCCTGTCGCGCCACACCGAACGTGTGGGCAAAGGCACATGCCGCGCTTTAATTTTATCGCCAACCCGCGAACTTGCTGCCCAAATTGGCGAAAGCTTCAAGGTTTATGGCAAATATCTGAAACTCACCCGCGCCATCGTGTTTGGCGGAACATCCATCGGCAAGCAGGTTGAAATCTGCCGTGGTGGTGTTGATATTCTGGTGGCCACCCCTGGTCGCTTGGTTGATTTGATTGAACGCCGCGCCATTTCGCTTGGCAAAGTTGAAATTCTAGTTTTGGATGAAGTTGATCAAATGCTTGATCTCGGTTTCATCCATGCCATTCGCCACATCACGGGCCTCATTCCGCGCCAACGCCAAAACCTGTTCTTCTCGGCCACCATGCCCAAAGAAATTTCAGGCCTTGCTGAAAATCTGTTGACCAACCCAGTGCGTGTTGAAATTGCACCCGTAGCCACAACCGCAGAACGCGTGAACCAACAGGTGATCCACGTTGATCAAGCCAACAAGCTGCCTTTGCTGAATGAACTTCTCAAAGACAATAATATGACACGCGTTTTGGTGTTCACCCGCACCAAGCACGGCGCTGATAAAGTTGTGCGTGGGCTTGAACAAGCCAACTACAAAGCCTCAGCCATTCACGGCAACAAAAGCCAAGCCAATCGCGAAAAAGCTTTGGCCGGATTTAAAGCGGGCAAAATTCTGGTGCTGGTGGCCACAGACATTGCCGCCCGCGGCATTGACGTTGATAATGTTTCCCATGTGGTGAATTTCGATTTGCCGCATGTGCCTGAATCTTATGTGCACCGCATTGGCCGCACCGCACGTGCGGGCGCTGAAGGCCAAGCCATTGCTTTGTGTGCAGGTGATGAACGTTCGTTGTTGCGTGATATCGAACGCACAATTCGCATGCCCATTCCGGTGATGAGCCATGCTTTGGGCAAAGCCGTTTTGGCCCCTGAAGATAAAGAAGCCCGCCGACCAAATGGTCGTGCCATGAAACCCCAAGGTGGCAAAAACCATCGTGGCCAAGAAGGTTTCAAAGCCAAGCCACGTTTTGAAAAACCGGCATTCACAAAAACTGCTTCTGAAAAGCCAGCCGCTGAAAAGCAAGTGGCCCAGAAGCGTGATTTGCCAGAAGGTGCAAAGTGGACACCTTTGGCAGGCGAGCCCACAATTATGTATCAAAAGCCAAAACCACGGGAAGAAAAGCCAGTGCGTGAACATCAACCTTGGTTGAAGCCACGTTCGAACGATGGCCAAAACCGTGGCGGCAAAGGCCGTGGCAGCTTTGGTGGCGATAGGCCACGTACAACCTTTGTAGCAAAGCCACGCGTTGAAAAAGCTGAAGGTGAAAAACCAGCCGTTTCCTTCTTTGATCATCCAGACCAACGCGCCCAAGAACGCCATCAAGAACGCCCGCGCAAAGATTTTGGTGATAAGCCAGCAGGTTCCTTCGGCGATAAGCCACGGGGTTCATTTGGTGATAAACCAAAAGGCCCATTTGCAGGCAAGCCACGCGGCAAGTTCGGTGGCAAGCCCGGTGGCTTTTCCAAGCCAGGCGGTTTTGCCAAGCCATCGGGCGGCAACTTCAAACGCCCAAACCGCGCTGAAGGCTAATCGTCATCAAACTGTCGTTTGATCGACATTAAACAAAATCACTCTGGATCAACCGCGCTTCCGCGGATGATCCGGAGTTTTTTATGATGTTCACACGCAATTTAATTTTGGCCTCGGCTCTGGCCCTCAGCTTGGCCAGCCCAGCCTTCGCCCAAACCATGAAAATGAAACATGTTTTGCTTTTAAGTGTTGATGGTTTGCACGACATGGATTTATCCAACTACATCAAGGCCAATCCAAAATCAGCACTGGCTGCTTTGGCAGGCCACGGCGTGCATTATTCAAATGCCACATCGGCAAAGCCAGCTGATTCATTTCCGGGCCTTCTGGCCTTGATCACCGGCGGTTCACCCAAATCCACCGGCGTTTATTATGATGATTCATATGATCGTGCACTTTCAGCCCCCGGGTCTGATTGCAAAGTTAAAGGCACTGAAGTTGTCTATGATGAATCCATCGACAAAGACACCGATGCCATCGATGGCGGTGGCGGCATTGATGAAGCCAAATTGCCGCGCGATGGTGCCAATGGTTGCAAGCCCGTTTACCCCCATTCATTTTTGCGCGTGAACACAATATTTGAAGTGGCCAAAGCCGCTGGCATGACAACAGCGTGGAGCGATAAACACCCAGCATACGAAATCACCAACGGCCCATCCGGCAAAGGGGTTGATGATTTGTTTGTTCCTGAAATTAATTCAAAGGGCGACATCACCGCCAAGGCTTCAACCACTGCTGCTTATGACGATACCAAAGTTCAAGCCATTCTCAATCAGATCGATGGCAAAACCAGCTTGGGCAAAGACGGTGCGGGTGTTCCAGCCATATTCGGCATGAATTTCCAAGCTGTCAGCGTTGGTCAAAAAACCGCAGGCTATACAGATGCCATGGGCACCCCTTCAGCAGATCTTGCGATGGCGCTTTCCCACACCGATCAATCGATCGGCAAAATGGTGAGCGAACTTCAAGCCAAGGGCTTGGATAAGGATACACTTGTTATTCTGTCAGCCAAGCATGGCCAATCGGCCATTGACCCTGCCGCCAAAAAGATCGTTGATAAAAAGATGATCCCCGCCGCCTTGGAAGGTGTGCAAAAAGATTTGGGCGCCCAAGTGACAATGGATTCAGTGGCGCTGATCTGGCTTGCTGATCAATCCAAAGCCGCTGATGCATTCAAAGCTTTGACAGCGATCAAAGACAAAGCGTCAATCAGTGAAATTTATGACGCAGCAAAAATAACTGCAATGTTTGCCGATCCAAGCAAAGATTCGCGTGCACCTGATTTGGCAGTGCTTCCTGCCAACGGTGTCATCTACACCAAGCCAACAGCAACCAAGATTGCCGAACACGGCGGCTTTGGCGAAGATGACACGCATGTGGCCTTGTTGCTTTCAAACCCAGCGTTTGCGGCTTCAGAAGTAAAAGACGCTGTTAGCAACCAACAAGTTGCCCCCACGATTTTGCTGGCTTTGGGCTTGGACCCAATGACCCTGCAAGCCGTGAAAGCTGAAGGTGTTAAGGTTCTGCCAGTGGCTGGTTTAACGCAGTAACTACTGTCCTCTCCCGCTTTGCGGGAGAGGATGATTATGAAAACGCCTTTGCCATCATGGCGTCTAAGCGCTGGGCAAAGGCCTGCGGGTCTGCCACCACTTCGCCTTCCAGCACGAAGGCTTGATCAAGCAATAAGTGGGCTGCGTCTTCAACTGATGCGGCCCCTTTTTGTTTGAGCGATTCTGAAAGTGATTTAATCAAGCTATGGCCCGCATTAATTTCCAACACGGGGGCGGAAATGGAAACGCCAGAGTCTTTCTGGCGTGACAATAATTTTTCCAACGTGCGATCCATATGGCTGTCATTGACCAAGCAACATGCACTGGTGGTTAAGCGTTTGGAAACGCGCACATCAGAAACGCGGGTTCCCAAAGCTTGTTTAAATGCTGCGATTAGTGAAATGGTTTCCGCTGAATCGTGTGCCTCGTCTTTTTTCTCATCGACCGCTTTGATCAAATCCAAATCAGCGCTGCCTTGGGCCACTGACTTAAACGGCTTGCCATCAAAACCCATGGCGGTGCGAACCCAAAATGAATCAACCGGGTCTGTCAGCAACAACACTTCAACGTCACGTGATGTATAGCCCTCAAGCTGTGGGCTTGCTGCCGCTTTGGCGGCGTCTTCACCTGTCAGATAATAAATCGCGGTTTGGTTTTCTTTCAAGCCAGCAATATAGTCTTTCAGCGCAATGTCCTTGCGTTTGGTGGTATTGAAACGCGCCACATCAAACAACGCATCACGACGTTCAAAATCTTCATAAAGACCTTCCTTGATGACAGGCCCAAAGGTTTCCCACATTTTGGCAAAAGCGGGCGCATCATTTTCGCTGAGCTTTTTCAACTCTTGCAAAACCCGGTTGGTTACGGCTTTGCGAATGGCCGCCACATCAGGGTTGTTCTGCAACATTTCGCGCGACAAATTCAGCGGCATGTCGCTTGAGTCGATGACCCCGCGCACGAAACGCAAATAGGCCGGAAGCAAATTTGCATCATCGGCAATAAACACGCGTTTTACATAAAGCTTCTGACGGCCCTTGCGTTCCGGGTCATACAAATCAAAGGGGCGTTCTGAAGGCACATACAGCAACACATTATATTCTTGCCGGCCTTCAGCACGATAATGAATGGTAAGGGCCGGTGCATCCGTTGAATGGCTTAAGATGCCAAAAAATTCTTTGTGTTGTTCTGCCGTCACTTCATTTTTGGCGCGCATCCAAATGGCTGAAGCTGAATTGATTTGTTGAGGCTCGCCCTCGCCTGCCAGCATGATGGGGTGGGCAATGTGATCAGAATAGGTTTTAACAACCTCTTCCAATTTCCAGGCCTCAAGATAATCCAAGGCATCTTCGCGCAGATGCAAAACAATGCGCGTGCCACGATTTGCGGTTTCAGCCTCATCAACAGTAAATGTGCCCTCGCCCTGTGAGCGCCACACATTGCACGCCTTGGCCCCGGCTTTGCGCGAAAAAACTTCCACCTCACTGGCCACCATAAAGGCCGCATAAAA
>JAYUHQ010000246.1:0-3977 GCA_043766895.1 Aestuariivirga sp. | reverse complement strand
GCCGCAAAAGGCCTGAAAGATATTCAAGCCAAGCATGGCCGCAATTCCATTGGCGGCATCACTTCATCACGCTGCACCAATGAAGAAGTGTTCGTTGTTCAAAAAATGATCCGCGCGGCATTTCATAATAACAACACAGATACATGCGCCCGCGTGTGCCATTCACCCACCGGCTATGGTCTTTCCAAAACCTTCGGCACATCGGCTGGCACCCAAGATTTTAAATCTGTTGCCAAAGCTGATGTGATCATGGTGATTGGTGCCAACCCCACCGATGGCCACCCAGTTTTTGCCTCACGCATGAAAAAACGTTTGCGGGCCGGCGCAAAATTAATCGTGATTGATCCACGCCGAACAGACGTGGTGCGCTCGCCCCATATTGAAGCCAAGCATCATCTGCAATTGCGCCCGGGAACCAATGTGGCTGTAATCAACGCCATGTCTCATGTGATTTTAACCGAAGGTTTGGAAAACAAAGCCTTCATTGCTGAACGTTGTGACACAGCTGAATTTTCACGGTGGACGAATTTTATTCGTGATCCGATGAATTCACCTGAAGTTCTCGAAACCGAAACACAAGTGCCTGCCTCGGAACTTCGTGCGGCGGCGCGGTTGTTTGCAACGGGCGGCAACGCGGCAATTTATTATGGTTTGGGTGTGACAGAACACAGCCAAGGCTCAACCATGGTGATGGGCATGGCGAATTTGGCCATGCTGACGGGCAACATTGGCCGCGATGGCGTGGGCATCAATCCCTTGCGCGGGCAAAACAATGTTCAAGGTTCTTGCGACATGGGTTCATTCCCGCATGAACTTCCGGGCTATCGCCATGTGTCTGATACGACAGTGCGGGACATATTTGAAAAAGCTTGGAACGTTGAACTCGATCCTGAACCCGGCTTGCGCATTCCCAATATGTTCAACGCCGCCATTGAAGGCACGTTCAAAGGCATGTTCATCCAGGGCGAAGATATTGCGCAATCTGATCCGAATTTAAAGCATGTCACCGCCGCGCTGGAAAATATGGATATGATTATCGTGCAAGATTTATTCTTGAACGAAACCGCTGCTTTTGCCCATGTGTTTTTGCCGGGCACTTCGTTCTTGGAGAAGGATGGAACCTTCACCAATGCCGAACGCCGCATCAATCGCGTGCGCCAAGTGAAAGCGCCGATGCAAGGCAAGCAGGAATGGCAAGTGGTTTCAGAACTGGCGCAAGCCATGGGCTATCCGATGCACTATAATAGTTCTTCAGAAATTATGGACGAGATTGCATCGATCACCCCAACCTTCGCCGGCGTATCATTCAAGCGGCTTGACGAAGTGGGTTCCCTGCAATGGCCATGCAATGCGGGCGCACCTGATGGAACGCCGATTATGCATGTTGGAAAATTTGTGCGCGGCAGCGGCCGATTTATGATCACTGAATATGTGCCCACACCAGAACGGGCCAATCGTGATTTTCCGCTGATCCTCACAACGGGGCGCATACTGTCGCAATATAATGTGGGCGCGCAAACACGGCGCACTGAAAATTCGCAGTGGCACGGCGAAGATGTTTTGGAAATCCACCCCCATGATGCTGAATTGCGCGGCATTAAAGAAGGCACCATGGTGTCTCTCACCAGCCGGATTGGCGGCACCACATTGCGCGCCAAAATTACGGAGCGGATGCCGCAAGGTGTGATTTACACAACATTCCACCACCCGGTTTCAGGTGCCAATGTGATCACAACCGAATATTCTGATTGGGCCACCAATTGCCCGGAATATAAAGTGACTGCTTGCCAAGTTATGCCTTCGAACCAACCTTCGGATTGGCAAAAAGATTGGGAAACCCGCGAGCAAGAAAACAAGCGCGTGGCGGCGGAGTGAGTTTGTCGGAGCAGGCCCCCTCCCCCTTCGGCACCTCCCCCAGAAAAGCTGAGGGAGGGCGATCAATTTCGCGCTCCCCCAACGTGTTGGAGGAGCTGTCCGAAGGACTGAGGGGGTCTTGCTCCGTTTCCGCCACCGGAACTCTCAACGGAAATTCCACCACTTGGTTGCTTCCCGAAGAGGTTCCGGTAGCCATTTTACTTAACTCCCAATCCTATGCTGTGATGATGGCAACGCCAGCAGATTTGGAAGATTTTGCGCTCGGCTTCGTTTTGTCAGAAGGTTTGGTGGCCCATTCATCATATGTGAAAAATGTTTTGGTGTTGCAACAGCCTGAAGGCTTCAGCGTTGATGTGGCGGTGGATGAAGATAAATTGCTCCGTACACAGATGGTTTTGCGATCCATGGAAGGCAGGGTGGGTTGTGGCTTGTGTGGCATTCAGGAATTGGAAGATGCTGTTCGTATGCCGCAAGGCAAGGTGAAGCCGGTGGAATTTCATTCTGGAGCAATTGCCAAAGCCTATAAGGCGCTGCCTGATCATCAACCACAAAATGCGCTGAACAAAACCGTTCATGCCGCAGCGTGGTGTTCAAGCGATGGCGCAATTCTAAAAGCACGCGAAGATGTGGGCCGCCACAACGCGCTTGATAAATTGATCGGCGCCATGGCGCGTGCCGCACTCACCCCTGATCAGGGTTTTGTATTAATGTCTTCGCGCTGTTCGTTTGAGCTGGTACAAAAATCAGCCCGTGTGGGCATTGGCGCATTGGCGACAATTTCTGCGCCAACAGCTTTGGCATTGCGCCTTGCACAACAAGCAGGTTTGCAACTTGCGGCACTTTCAAAAGATGGGGTTATGATATTCGATGAAAAACAATGATATGATCCGCATGGTCAACCAGATCGGTGGCTTTTTTAAAAATTATGGCGATGAAGGCACCAAAGAGATTGCTGCCCATATCAACAATTTTTGGGAACCGCGCATGCGAACCCAGCTTTTGGATTATGTTGCAACAAGCGGCAAAGACATCAGCCCTGTTGTTCTAGCGGCAATTCCCTTGGTTAAAAAACCGGGTATGCAAAACACCATTCAGCATGAAGAGCAGGATCTAAAAACTGGCCTGCCGAAAGAGGCCAAAGAAGCATAGTGACACTGCAAACCTATTTTTAAGGTTGCACTTTGCGCTTGGCTTTGGGCAGCTTCCACATGTGGTTGATGAGCTCATCAACCGAAATGCCCACCTCGCTATACACTTCGCCTTCAACGCTAATGCCGGCATCGCGCACGGTTTGTTGCGTGCCCGAAACGAGCGGGTGCCACCAGCTCAGGCCCCTGCCCTCATCGAGTTTACGATAAGCGCAAGATTCGGGAAGCCATCCCAGTTCCGACACCATTTTGGGCGTTAGCGTTACACAATCTGGAACTTTACTGGCGCGATTTGGATAATCGGTGCAGCGACAGGTTTTCACATCCAGCAATTTGCATGCAGCCCGGGTATAGATAAAGCGGCCGGTTTCCTCTTCTTCGAGCTTATTGAGGCAGCAGCGGCCGCAGCCATCACACAGGCTTTCCCATTCTTCACGGGTCATTTCGCTTAAGGTCTTTTGCTGCCAGAAGGGTTTTTCCATAAAATAAAGCACTAGCTTAGAAGCCTGCGCAAGATCAAGGCCTTGCCATAATCTCAGCAGGATTTCAGTTCATCTTGCGTCTTTGCATCAGGGGCGATAAGCGCTGCTTGAGGGAGACAAGATTGAGCAAGCTGCCCACCCGCAATTTTTTCTATCGCGCCATTTGGACAGGCGATTCTTTCGTCAGCAGCGGGCTGTTTGAAATTTGGGCGGCCATTAAAAATGCCCATTCGGCCTATTCTTCGTGGCTTTATCGTTGGTTCAGGCTTTCAGGGCCGAAGCGCTTTCTCATTGATATGATTGACGATGCCTTCACCTTCGGGGTGGCCATTGTTTTTGCGCTTTTGGCTTTTGCCTTGCCGCCATTTTCAGGCACTGGTGATATTTGGAACCGGGGCCGTGAATATGCCATCACCTTCACCGATCAAGATGGCAAGGTGATTGGTCGCCGCGGCATCCGCCAAGATGATGC
>JAYUHQ010000245.1:0-1411 GCA_043766895.1 Aestuariivirga sp. | reverse complement strand
GAAAACCCCACCCAGATTATAGGCAAGGCTTTGCAGGCCTGAATGGATATAGACGCGGTTGATATCGCTATTGGCAAATATTTTCATGGGTGTGTCTTAGCTGGGTCTTCTGCCAAAGTTACATAACCCAACCAACAGCCAACCAGCCCCAACAAGATGGGCCAGAAAAAGCCAAAGCCCATATAGGCCAAGCCCGCCGCAAGCAAACTGCCTGTGGCCACGCCCAAATCCCATGCGCCTTCACCGATAATTTGAAAGCGCAAAGGGCAGGCCGATTTTTGAGCCAAATTATACACGCGAGACATCATCACCGACCCATAAAGCGGCAACGCAACCGCGCCCGATGCGCTGGCCAAAACCGCAATCCACGGTGTGTTAAAGCCATAGGCTTTGAGGCACACAGAAATTGCCATTGCGGCAATAGCGATCTGCTTGGCCCGCGCAACGTGGCCCAGATCAATCATGCGGCCCACCCCAAGGCCCATGATGGCACCAATAAGCCCACCCAACGCCAACACCAAACCATAGGAGCTGAAACTTTGGCCCAACACCACAAACAGCGCCACCATCCAAATGTAAAAATTAGCTGCCGCGCGCAAGCCATCAGCATAATAAATCCACCACACGTTATTAGCGGCTTGGCGCTCGATTGCGGCTTCGGGCGCAATTTGAAGATTGGCAATTCCAAACAATGTGGCAATGCTGCAAGCTTGGATGACGGCAGCAGCAACAAAGGCCGTGGCCGAGCCAAAGTGAACCAGCAAAAATGCACCAAGCAAAGGGCCGATGATTCCAATCAACGCGGAAATGGCTTGTTTTAGGCTTTCTTGGGCTCCGCGCTTTTCGGCATCCCCCAAAATCGAAATCATGGTGTGAAGCGAAGACCAATAAAAACAACTGCCCAACGCTGCACACAAAATATAACCCAGTAACAACACACTGGGGCTGTGAATTTGTGACAAGATCAGAAAACCCAAGCCATCAACCAACGTTCCGAAGATTAAACATTTGCGCAAGCCAAATCGTTTCACCGCAGGAACTACCAAATTGCGAATAGCCATGCGGGCTAATGACCATGCGGCCATGGTGCAAAACACAATTGCTGCGCTGAACCCCGCATTTAACAAAAATGCAAAGACAAACACGCCGCCCACAGTGTCTGCCAGCATTTGCAAACTGGCATGAACATAAAGTCGGTTGATGGCGGTATTATCAAAGAATCGCATCAGAATTGAATAAGGCGCGTGGACATCAGATACATCCCCTCAACAAAAGAAAAAATCACTGTTGCACTGGTGCTTGACAGGCAAGTGCCCCTCATCTATTCCCCAGCCACTGTCGATTGCGGAAGTAGCTCAGTTGGTTAGAGCGTCGCCCTGTCACGGCGAAGGTCGCGGGTTCGAGCCCCGTC
>JAYUHQ010000244.1:0-1414 GCA_043766895.1 Aestuariivirga sp. | reverse complement strand
CACAGGTGGCATTGGCGGCACTTTGGGTTGCTGCTGAACGGCAATTTTAGCCTCTTCATCGGCAAACGAAAATTTGGGTTTGCTGGTGGCATTTGCAGCCAAAGAAACCGACGCTTCGGCCTTTTGCTTGGCGGCTTGCACGCGCTGCACCGCAAGCTTTTCAGCTGCGTCACGCTGGGTTTTTAACTTATTGGCCAATGCATCAGGTGCCACAGGCGCAACCCGCGGGGCCACCGGTGTTGCGGGGCGAGGTGCTGGCCGTGGTGCCATTGGCGCTGCCCTTACAGGGGTTGGTGCCGCCCGCACAGGGGTTTGCGACGCCGGACGCGGCGCGCCAACACCGGGCGCTTCGGGTGGCTTAAAACCATCAGCCGCCTTGGGCATTGTTTTTTGCCCATCTGCCGCACCAATGCCTAAGCGTTCACGCCAATTGCGTTTATCGGTGCCGTTCTCAGAATTCTGGTCCATACTCTTTTGTTCCTACATTTCCTCGACGGGCCTGACGCCGAGAACCCCCAGACCATTTGCTAAACAATAGCGAATCGCCCTCAGGAAAGCGAGCCTTGTTAAGGTTACATTATCCTGATTTTGCAAAATAAACCTTAATTGCGGCAGTTCTTTGCCCTTATTCCACAAAGAATGAAATTCGCTCGCTAAATCATAGAGATAAAACGAAATTCGGTGAGGTTCATGGGCTTGTGCAGAAGCCTCAATAAGCCTCGGAAATTCAACAATTTTCCGAATTATCGCTTTTTCAGCGTCATCTGTTAACAAACTGAAATCAATTTCAGCATTCATCCCAGCAGGTGCATTGCGCAAAACTGAGCAAATCCGGGCATGGGCATATTGCACATAAAACACCGGATTGTCCTTCGACTGCTCTGTCACCTTGGCAAAATCAAAATCCAAAGGCGCTTCGTTTTTGCGATAAAGCATCATGAAGCGCACCACGTCTTGGCCAACTTCATCAACCACTTCGCGTAAGGTAACAAATTCCCCTGCCCGCTTCGACATTTTCACAGGCTCGCCATTGCGCAACAGTTTCACCAGTTGGCAAAGTTTGGCATCAACCAAAACTTTGCCTGGCCCTGCAAAGGCCGTGGCCACCGCTTGCAAGCGTTTGACATAGCCACCATGATCAGCACCCAAAACATAGATCAATTGATCAAAGCCGCGCGCAATCTTATCTTGGCTGTAAGCAACATCCGATGCAAAATATGTAAAACTGCCGTCTGACTTTTTCAGCGCACGATCAGTGTCATCACCAAACGCGGTGGAGCGAAACAACGTCTGGTCACGGTCTTCCCAATCCACAGGAGTTTCACCCTTGGGTGGCGGAAGTTTGCCCACGTAAACTTGGCCAGCCTTCTCCAAAGTGGCCAATGCGCTTTCAACAGCGCCAGAAGTTTGCAAT
>JAYUHQ010000243.1:0-4002 GCA_043766895.1 Aestuariivirga sp. | reverse complement strand
CTGTGGCTGCCTAAACCTGGCACAGTGACTGGTGAAGATATGGTAGAATTTCACCTTCATGGCAGCCCGGCAATCCTTGATTTGTTGTTTTCTGAGTTTGCTATGATGGGTGGACTTATGCCAGCCCAAGCAGGCGAGTTTACCAAGCGGGCCTTTGATAATGGTAAGCTGGATTTGGTTGAAGTTGAAGGCTTGGCTGATGTGTTGAGTGCCAATGGTGAGGCGCAGCGACGCTTGGCCATGCGCCAGTTTTTGGGCGAAGCCAGCGCTGTCTATGAAAAATGGCGAAGTGATATTGTGGCTGCTTTGGCGCTGTTTGAAGCATCAATCGATTTTGTTGAAGAAGATGATGTGGCCGCACAAGCCCGGGCTTTGGCTAGGCCTGTGATTGTGCGTTTGATCGGAGAACTTCAATCCGCTTTGCAGGCATCAGCCCAGAACGCGGCCATTCGCAACGGGTTACAGGTTGTTATTGCCGGTGCGCCCAATGTGGGCAAATCGTCTTTGTTGAATGCGCTGGTGAAACGCGAAGCGGCAATTGTTTCGTCCATTGCCGGAACAACGCGTGATGTGGTTGAGGCCCAGCTCAACTTTGGCGGTGTTGGAATTACACTTGCTGATACTGCTGGGTTGCGCGCTGAAGCAACCGACGAGATCGAGCTGGTGGGAATAGCCCGCGCCAAGGCTGCGGCGATGAATGCAGATATTCTGGTGTGGGTCACCGCTCCTGATATTTTAGAAACGGTAGGGCCTGGCCGTAGGCCTGATGTTATCCTTTCTAACAAGGCTGATCTTGATTTGATTCGTGAACGGAATGACACGGTGATTTCGGTTTCAACTAAAACTGGATTGGGATTGAATCACTTGCAAGATGTTTTGCATAAATTGATTCAGGGCCGATTGGGCAATGTTGAAAATGCCGTTGTGGTGCGACAACGCCATGTTTTGGCTGTTCAAGAAACGATTCGGTTGCTTAACAATTGCCTTGAAGGATCTCATCGGCCACTTGAATTGGTTACAGAGGATTTGCGCAAGGCAGCACGCGCGTTAAGTTCGATTACGGGCCGTGTTGACGTTGAGGATTTGTTAACGAAGATCTTTTCAGAGTTTTGTATCGGCAAGTGATGTTTCACGTGAAACGATTCCACCTTTGACGTTCATCCGTGGACGGATTAAAGAGCCGCCATGGATTTATCATTTGATGTGATTGTTGTTGGTGGTGGGCATGCGGGCTGTGAAGCGGCTGCGGCCTCGGCGCGTGTTGGTGCAAAAACAGCACTTCTTACTCATAAGCCCAGCACGATTGGCGAGATGTCATGCAACCCGGCGATCGGAGGTTTGGGCAAAGGCCATTTGGTGCGTGAGATTGATGCGCTTGATGGCTTGATGGGAAAGGTTGCTGATAGGGCCGGCATTCAATTTCGCATGCTCAATCGTTCAAAAGGCCCCGCGGTGCGTGGGCCGCGCGCACAGGCTGACCGCAGACTTTATCGCGTAGCCATGCAACTGGCTTTGAGCGAGCAAAACAATTTAACAATTATCGCCGGTGGCGCTGTGGCACTGCTGATTAAAAAGGGCCAAGTGGTGGGATTGACCACAAGCGAAGGCCAAAGCTTGCACGCCAAATCTGTTGTCTTAACCACAGGAACTTTCTTGAACGGGTTGATTCACATTGGTGAAAAACAAATTCCTGCAGGGCGCGTGGGTGAGGCCCCAGCCCTTGGCCTTTCTGAGCAGTTGCTCGCACTCAATCTTAATCTTGGCAGGCTAAAAACCGGAACACCTGCAAGGCTTGATGGACGCACGATTCATTGGAATGTTTTGGAAGAGCAAAAGGGTGATCAACCCCCCGTGCCCTTTTCATTTCTCACCGACAAAATTACCACACCACAAATTTCGTGCTTCATTACCTGCACAACGGCGCAGACACACCAAATCATCAGTGACAATATCCACCGATCGCCGCTCTATTCGGGCCAGATTACGGGAACGGGGCCGCGGTATTGCCCCTCCATCGAAGATAAAATTCATCGGTTCAAAGAAAAATCGGCTCACCAAATCTTTTTAGAGCCCGAAGGTTTGGATGATCCTACGATCTATCCCAATGGAATTTCAACGTCGTTGCCTGAAGATGTTCAGGAAGCATTTATCCATTCGATGCCCGGGCTAGAAGATGTTCGCATCATCCGTCCAGGCTATGCCATTGAATATGATTATGTTGATCCGCGTGAATTAGGTCACGATCTGCAAGTGAAAAAATTGAAGGGCCTCTATCTGGCAGGCCAGATCAATGGAACCACAGGCTATGAAGAAGCCGCTGCCCAAGGGTTACTTGCGGGTTTGAACGCGGCGCGCGCAGCATCAGGCGATGAAGCAATTACCATTGGCCGCGCCGATGGCTATTTGGGCGTGATGATCGATGATTTGGTGACGCGCGGTGTTGCTGAGCCTTACCGTATGTTTACATCTCGGGCTGAATATCGTTTGGCCATGCGGGCCGATAATGCTGATCAGCGCCTTACAGAAAAAGGGGCCGCGTGGGGTTTGGTTGGTTCTGAACGTCGAAAAGCCTATACAGATAAAATAGCAATTTTGGATCATGCACGAAATGTTGCACGTGAATCATCAATGACATCATCAGCTGCGGCAAAACTGGGTTTGCGTGTCAACCAAGACGGCAAATTGCGCAACGCGCAGGAACTTATGGCAATGCCTGATATTGGTTTGACCAAAGTCGAGGAAATATGGCCAGCTCTGAAAGCCTTGCCGGCTTTTGCAAAGGAAGCCTTGGAAGCAGATGCGCTCTATGCCGGCTATATGGATAGGCAACATTCTGAGATCGAAAGTTTGCGTAAAGACGAATTGGTGCGCATTCCAGACGATGTTGATTATTTCGCCATACCCAGCCTTTCGATGGAACTGCGACAAAAATTGCATAAGGTTCGCCCTGAGACTTTGGCACAAGCAGCGCGTGTGGATGGTATGACTCCGGCAGGATTGGCTTGCCTTTTGGGCCACATCAAAAAACCTCGCGCCAAGCAGGTTGCTTAAATGATTTCAAACACGGTTTTAGCAGCCTTGGATCGGCTGGGTGTTTCACGTGAATCCATGGAACGGTTGGAAATTTTGGTTGGTGTTTTGCTCGCCTGGCAAGCGCGCATCAATCTCATTGCGCCATCAACTGTTGAAGATGTGTGGATGCGCCATGTGGTCGACAGCGCTCAACTTTTGCCTCTGATTCACAAAAACACTTCGGCAATTGCCGACTTGGGGTCAGGCGCTGGATTTCCAGCGCTGGTTCTGGCGGCGATCCACCCAGCGCGGGTGCATATGTTTGAAGCCAATGCCAAGAAGGTCGCTTTTCTTCATGAAGCTTTGCGACAGATGAAAGTTGAAGCATCTGTGCACCGAGATCGTTTAGAGGCACATTCAGCACCAAATTCCATGCCCTTGGTGCAAGTGGTGACAGCGCGGGCTTTTGCACCATTACCATTGCTTTTAGGCTATGCTCAGCCATTCTTTGAGTCGGGTGCCACCGGGCTTTTCCACAAGGGGCAAGATGTTGATGCAGAACTTGCCGAAGCTGCTAAGGCTTGGGAAATTACGGCCCAGAAACATTCCAGCATCACTGATGTTCAATCAGTCATACTAGAGGTGAAGGAATTGAAACATGTTAAACGAGATCAAAACTAACCCATTGCGCATTCTTGCAGTCGCCAATCAAAAAGGTGGGGTTGGTAAAACCACTACGGCAATCAATCTCGGAACGGCACTGGCTGCTGTTGGCGAGAATGTGTTGGTGATTGATCTTGATCCTCAAGGCAATGCGTCAACAGGCCTTGGAATTACACGCAAGGCCCACCAAAAGTCGACATACCATGTTCTGATCGGCGAGGCTGATCTTGATCAGGTGATCATCGATTCAGCCATACCGCGGCTGCATTGTGCGCCAGCAACGATTGATCTATTGGGTGCAGAACTTGAACTTGCCAATATGGAACG
>JAYUHQ010000242.1:0-10579 GCA_043766895.1 Aestuariivirga sp. | reverse complement strand
CTTGCCATTTTTGTGGGGTTGGTTTGGGCGGGGCAGGGTTCCGGCATCATCCGCTATCCCGTTAACAGTTTCATGATCGACCAAAGCCCATGGATTTTACGCGGGGCAATTGTGGCTGTGGGTGGCGTGATCGGCGTCTGGTTTTCGCGCCGGCTGTGAGCCAAAACAGTGTTGCCAAATTCGAACAAAACTGTCGATTTCCAAAAGTAGATTTGCATCCACATAAAATCGTCACACCTGCGAAGGCGGGGGCCCAGCTTTCTTGAGGTTGGGCCTTGGTGCAAAGCTGGGTCCCGTCCTTCGACGGGATGACGGATATCGGGGTGTTTGTCATTCCGGACCACCGGAATTGTCATCCCCGCATTTATTGCGGGGACCCATGACAGCTAAAGACGCAGCGCTCAATTGAAGTGCGAGCAGGTCGAACCTTGGTTCCCCGCAACACGTGCGGGGATGGCAGTTGTGGAAGCTCCAGAGTTAAATGCACTGTCACTCTAATTCCACCGCAATTCCAGCTTTTTGTTCGCACGCGCGATGAAGCTGGATTCCTGCCTCCGCAGGGATGACGGGTGGAGGGGCGGGGTGTCACCGAGACTCCGATTATTTTGCGGCAGCGCCCGATATTGCATCCTTCAGCAGTTCCAAGGTTGTTGGTGGCGAGAAATCACTTCCTCCAGTTCCGGGAAGAGGGCGGAATAAAGAGGTAAGTGCCAATATCCTTTCGCTTTCATTTATGGGCTTAGAAGGGTGAGAAAGTAATTTCAAATAGGTGGCTACTTGTGCGTCTCTAAATCTAGCGTCAGTTGAGAGAGAAAAATTTTCTAGGCAGAGCTTAGCAAAAAATTTCAAAACCCATGCTAGTGAGAGGACTGGCACCAATAAAAGAACGATCGTCAAAAATTGGTGGTCAGCTGGAATTTGTTTCAAATCTGCAACGTAGCCGGAAACCCAATTCTGTTGTAAAGAGTACGGAACCAAACTAAGCCCAGCAATAAATAGGGCGCCGAAAACAAACGCAAAACCATTGTGCCATCGCGCTTTGTTTCTCCAAAGCAAGATAGTCTCCTTCAAGTTAGAAAACTCGCGTGTTTCCTTTTGCAATCCCTCCCAATCTATTTGGATCTTTTCAAGAAGTGTTTCTACCCGTTTTTCCAATTCTGGAATTTTAACTGAACTGAAAGTTAGAAGATTTTTTTCAGTTTCTGTAAACTCATCAATTTTGTTCCGTACGCTGGCCAGGGCATTATTGATGTTGTCCAAGTTTCCCGCCGCATACTGGCCAAACTTGGTGTCGATCTGTTTTCGAAAATCGGCTTCGCGGTTGACCATTCTGGTTTCGCTTGCTTCGAGCAACTGCGGAAACTTAACTGACACATCCAATTTTTCGAAAGTATCCAACATCGTGAGAGTAACAATTGAATGCTGAATGATTTGACTTGCGTCCGATTGCAGCATTGGGGCGCATTTTTTGAACACCAACATTGTTGCCGCTTGCCAAAAATCCCGTATTTGTGCTCGTAATTCGGTGTCAATATCTTCCAATACGAGAGGAAGGCTCCCCACAATTCGGCTACCGTTCTGGGATGGTCTTACCTCCCAATTCATGAGTTTTGGAAGCTCTTGCGCAAGCTTTTCGCTTAATTTATTTACGTGGCTTTCCACATAAGGGCCGCTTGGTTGTATATTTTGAAGGATTGAATTCCAACGAGGCACCTGCTGCTTTACGAGTCCATGTGCAAGGTCATTTGCTTTTTGCCCATCTATAATTTTGTCGGGAACAACAAGCAATGCTTGCAAAGCGACGAGCATTTTCTTCTCAATAAAGTTTTCTTCCATCATCTCACTCCGCCGCCACTTTATCTTGGACGTTTTAAAAGTTCTCTCAAAGATTTACTCTTCAAACTTCCACCCACATCACCACTTCAACTCACTGCCATCATAATTCCAAAACCTACCTGTGGTGGCGAGCGATAGTTTGTCCATCACGGCCTTAATGCCTTTGGCGCTTTCGGTGGGGGTGATGTCGGCGCTGGTGCCGCCCATATCGGTTTGCACCCAGCCAGGGTGGAGCGAGGCTATGGCAATTCCCATGGGGCGCAAATCTGTGGCGAGGCATTGGACAACTTTGTTGGCCGCGGCTTTTGAAGCGCGATAGGCCACGTGATCAGATGAAGCCGAACTGAGTGTGCCCATCTGGCTTGAAATGGTGGCAAGTTTTGCCTGTTTGGCGCGCTTTAATGCGGGCAGCACGGCTTGCACAATGCGCAGGGGGGCCACGGTGTTCACCTCCAACGTTTTGAGAAACCCGTCAAAGTCCATTTCGGTTGCCGATTGTTGATCTGGCCCGATGATGCCAGCATTGTTGATGAGAACATCAAGCGTTTTGCCCTGCATTTGCTTTTGCAGATTGGCAACTGATGCCGGATCAGTCACCTCACATTCAATCAGCTCAGCCTTCGGCAAAAGCTTTTGGGCGGCAGCAACATTGCGCACTGTGGCTATCACATGAAAGCCCGCCGCTTCATAGATGTGGCTAAGGGCAAGCCCAACGCCGCGGGCGCCACCCGTGATCAAAACTGTTTCCATTGATCGTGCTCCTATTCCGCTGCTTCTTTTCTAGGGCGTTTCAACACGTCTTTCAGATATTGGCCGGTGTAGCTCTTGGCTACTTTGGCCACGTCTTCCGGCGTGCCAACGGCTACAATTTCGCCGCCGCCGTCGCCACCTTCGGGGCCAAGGTCGATGATCCAATCTGCGGTTTTGATCACTTCCAAGTTGTGTTCAATCACCACCATGGAATTGCCTTGGTCTACCAATTCATGCAGAACTTCGAGAAGCTTTTTCACATCATGAAAATGCAGGCCGGTTGTTGGTTCGTCTAACAGATAAAGCGTGCGGCCGGTGGCGCGTTTGGCCAGTTCCTTGGCCAGTTTTACGCGCTGGGCTTCGCCGCCGCTCAAGGTTGTGGCTTGCTGGCCCACCTTGATATAGCCAAGGCCCACGCGTTCCAACGTTGTCATTTTATCACGCACGCTTGGCACAGCGCGGAAGAAATCTGCGCCTTCCGCCACCGTCATATCCAACACGTCGGCTATCGATTTGTCTTTGAATTTAATTTCCAGCGTTTCGCGGTTATAGCGTTTGCCTTTGCATTCATCGCACGTCACATAAACATCGGGCAAGAAGTGCATTTCAATTTTGATCACGCCATCGCCCTGGCAGGTTTCACAACGCCCGCCTTTCACATTGAATGAAAAGCGCCCGGGGCCATAGCCGCGCGCCTTGGCTTCAGGCAGGCCAGCAAACCAATCCCGAATAAACGTAAATGCGCCCGTATAGGTGGCGGGGTTGGAACGTGGTGTGCGGCCAATGGCGGTTTGATCAATCTCAATAATTTTATCGAGGTGTTCAACGCCTTTAATATCATCATGGGCCAGCGGCGCTTCGCGAGAGCCCATCAGCTTGCGGGCCAAGGCACGATAAACCGTATCCACAATTAAGGTGGATTTGCCACCGCCTGAAACGCCCGTGATGCAGGTGAAAATGCCCAACGGAATTTCCGCACTGATGTTTTTCAGGTTGTTGGCCCTAGCACCGGTGACGCGAATGGAACGGTTCTTTTCCCATGTGCGGCGATTGCGCGGGATGGGCACTTGCTGAAAGCCCGTAAGATATTGGCCTGTCAGGCTGTTAGGGTTTGCCATCACTTCGGCAGGGGTTCCCTGCGCCACAATGTGCCCGCCGTTGACACCTGCACCTGGGCCAATATCCAACATAAAATCAGCTTGGCGGATGGCATCTTCATCATGCTCCACCACAATCACCGTGTTGCCGATGTCTCGCAGGTGAGTGAGGGTTTTAAGCAGGCGCTCATTGTCACGCTGGTGCAGGCCGATGGATGGTTCGTCGAGCACATAGAGAACGCCTGTGAGGCCGCTGCCGATTTGTGATGCCAGCCGAATGCGCTGGCTTTCGCCGCCAGACAAAGTGCCTGACACGCGGCTGAGCGACAGATATTCAAGGCCCACATCGACCAGAAATTTCAAACGATCTCGAATTTCTTTCAAAATGCGAACGGCGATTTCATTTTGTTTTGGCGTGAGTTTTGATGACAGTTCACGAAACCAGATATCCGCATTGCGGATGGAAAATTCCGACACTTGGGCAATGTGCAAGCCAGCAATTTTGATGGCCAGTGTTTGTGGCTTTAAGCGAAAGCCATGGCAGGTTTGGCATTCATGGTCTGATTGATATTGCGCCAGCTCTTCGCGCATCCATTCAGAATCCGTTTCGCGCCAGCGCCGTTCAATATTGCCGATGACACCTTCAAACGCTTTTTTGGTTTTGTAACTGCGCAAGCCATCATCATAGGTAATGGTGACTTCTTCTTCGCCCGTGCCATTCAAAACAACATCGCGGGCTTGTTTGCTGAGCTTGTTCCACGCCGTGGTCATGGAGAATTTATAGTGCTTGGCCAAGGCTTCCAGTGTTTGGGTGTAATAGGGCGAGGTGGCCCCGGTTTTGGCCCAAGGGGCAATGGCCCCTTCACGCAAGCTGAGGCTTTGGTCAGGCACAATCATATCTGCTTCAAATTTCAATTCTGTGCCAAGGCCATCACAGGCCGGGCAGGCACCGAATGGGTTGTTGAAGGAGAATATGCGCGGTTCAATTTCATCAATGGTAAAGCCTGAAACCGGGCAGGCAAAGCGCTGGGAGAAGATCACACGTTCATGGGTTTCGTTGGCGGATTTGTTGGCGCTGTCTTCTTGGGTTTGCGAGGCGGGCAGGGGCTTATCGGCAAATTCAGCAATGGCCAAACCATCGGCAAGTTTCAGTGCCGTTTCAAATGAGTCTGCAAGCCGCGTTGCCAGATCAGCTTTCACCACAAGCCGATCAACCACCACGTCAATATCGTGCTTGAATTTTTTATCGAGGGTTGGCACAGCGTCGATTTCATAAAACTGGCCATCAACCTTGACGCGTTGAAAACCTTTCTTCTGATAATCGGCAAATTCTTTGCGATATTCGCCCTTGCGGCCGCGCACCACTGGAGCCAGCAGATAGAGCCGCGTTCCTTCGGGCAAGGCCAAGGTGCGATCCACCATCTGCGTTACGGTTTGCGCTTCAATCGGTAGGCCTGTGGCTGGCGAATAGGGAATGCCCACGCGGGCAAACAGCAGGCGCAGATAATCATATATCTCTGTGACTGTGCCCACGGTGGAACGCGGATTTTTGCTGGTGGTCTTTTGCTCAATTGAAATGGCAGGCGACAAGCCATCAATCTGATCAACATCTGGCTTTTGCTGCATTTCCAAAAATTGCCGCGCATAGGCCGAGAGTGATTCCACATAGCGGCGCTGGCCTTCAGCGTAAATTGTATCAAACGCCAATGATGATTTGCCTGAACCAGACAGCCCTGTGAACACGATTAACTTATCGCGGGGCAGATCAACGGAGATGTTTTTCAGATTGTGCTCGCGGGCACCCTGAACCGAAATGACTCGTTTGTATGACATGAGAACTGCCTAGAATAAAGCGTGAACAGTTGCAATTGTTATTGCGCTAGTTACGTGCGTAACCGCTGGAGAGATTGCGCCAATTTGCGGGCCACCATCCGTGGTACAAACCGGGTGGATTGGGCGGTGATTTTATTGAGAAGGCCTGAAACCACGATAGCGCGATTGGCTTGAAGCCCGCTCAGGCCATCTTGAACCACCGGGCCAGCCTTGCTGGTCATTTTACCCAGCCCACTTTCAGTCATCTTTGCAGCGCCGAAAAATTCAGTTTCGGTGGGGCCGGGGCATAGTGCGGTGACATGGATGCCGTGGTGCTTTACTTCTTCATGTAAGGCTTCGCTGAAGCTTAAAGCATAGGCTTTGGAGGCATAGTAAACCGCCATCAAAGGCCCGGCTTGAAAGGCGGCGGTTGAAGCAACGTTGAGAATTTGGCCAGATTTGCGCGCAATCATGCCCGGCAAAACGGCGTGGCAAAGTTCAGTGAGCGCGATGCAATTCAAATTGATCATTTCCGTTTGACGATGGCCATCCAGTGCGGCGAATTCGCCATTCAGGCCAAAGCCAGCATTGTTGATCAGGCATTCAACATCCAAACCTTGAACTGAAAGATTGGTCATCAATTTGGCAACAGCACCAGGTTGGGCCAAATCACAGGTTTCAATCAACGCATTAATGCCGTGTTGCGATTTTAACTCTGCGGCCAAAGCGTCAAGCTTTTCGGTGCGTCGTGCCACCAGAACCAAGTTCTTTTTTGCCCGCGCCATTGCCCGTGCAAATTCCGCTCCAATGCCTGCCGAAGCGCCGGTGATCAACGTTACATTCATCGTTTTAAATCCTTATTAGCCATTGATGTAAGCATCCCCAACATGAGGCACAAGGCCGATTAAAATCTACAGATGTCACTTGACATTTTCAACGATGAGTCCATCATTGCAGACATCAGCAATCGTGGTTGGTGCTGATTTTAAACCTTAAGATTAACTTTGAAGGAGCAGCTATGACTCCACCAAATTACCACTGACGATCACGACGAAACGTGGCCACTTTTCGCTAATCTGTTGATTGAATATCAAAAGCTCTCAGCGAATTGCCCAACACATCATTATATATTTTTATGACGTTATCTCGTCTTTATGGTTCGGTTCAAATCGGGCCAGTTCAAGCTAAAACTCGATCACACCATCATTCGATGGGGGCCCCGCTGGCGCAAAATGTGTCGCAGCGGGGCTTGTTTTTTAAACAGCAACGCTTTCAACGCGCACGATGGGGTTGCCGCCATAGCCGTTGAAATTGGTCATTGTTGAAATGCCATAAGCGCCCAACATGCCAAATTCCACATAATCGCTTTCTTTCAAGTCAATTGGAAAATCAAGGCGATGCGGCAACACATCTAAGGGATCACAGGTTGGACCAAATACCTTCCAAGATTTAACGAGGCCACCCAACGTTTTGCCGTTGCGAATTGTGCGGTGGGGCGGCTTTAACTCTGGCACCTGCATATATTCCATCAGCCCGCCGTAGACGCCATCGGTGATGAAAATATCGTCACCATCAGTGCATACCAACTTTACGGATACCAACAAAGACATGCACGAAGCCACCAAGCCGCGGCCGGGTTCACATTCCAGTGTTGGCTTGTCTTGGCCAGCAAAATGCAAATCGCGCGCCACTTCAATCATGCGGAAATAAACATCTGGTTCGGGCGCTTTGGACAATTCATAATCTGCGGGAAAACCGCCACCAACGTTTAATGTTTTAATTTTCACATCCGCCAGTTTGGCAATGCGAGAAGCGGCTTCAATATGGCGGGCATAAACTTGCGGGTCTTTGGATTGCGAACCCGGATGAAATGTGAGGATGGGTGCAAAGCCAAGGGCAGCAACGCTTTTTAAAAGCTCAATTGCAATATGTTCGGGCGCGCCAAATTTGGTTGAAAAGTCATGGGCGGAAGCGCCCCGATCGCGCGGCAAAACAAAGCGCACGGCAATTTCAATGTTGCGATCAAGGCCTACAATATCAACAATTTTGGCCAATTCTTCGCGGCAATCGACAACAAAGCGGCGGCAATTGTATGTGCGATAGGCTGCCTCAATTTCGCGGCGAGATTTCACCGGGTTATGATAATGAAAATGTGCCTCTGGCTGAACGGCGTGTACCAGTTTCATTTCTTGCACAGACGCCACGTCCCATGATGCAATGCCAAGACCTGCCAAAGTTTCAATCACTTCAGTGGCGGGGCAAGATTTGACTGCGAAAGTAACATCACCCTTAAAGCCATCGAGGAATACACGTGCGCGTGCTTCCAAAGCCTTTGCAGAAAAGCAAAACACCGGCGTATCAGAATTCCAAGTCAGAGAAAGTTCTGCGGCATCGTGGGGCACAGCGGCAATCGGTTGCACTTTAAGGGAAGCTTGGGGCATTGCGGGTTGAGTCTCCTGAATTCAATGCTTATTATCCAACACAATGATGAAGGTTTCGACACGGCATTGTGTTGCCGAAGCAGAAAAGTGTCGTCATAATGACGGAATGGTATCCACAATGACGAAAACCCAGCTCACTGAAAAAGACCAAGCGCTGCTTGAGGTTTTGCGTGCCAATGCACGCGAGCCGGTGGCGTCGCTTGCGCGCAAACTTGGCCTTTCACGAACCACGGTGCAAGATCGATTACGCCGGCTTGAAGAACAGGGCGTGATTGAAGGTTATACTTTAAAACTGGCAAAAGCTGCATTGCCGCAAGGGTTTTCCGCGTGGGTATCAATTGCGGTTGAACCGCGCAAACATATTGATGTGGCCAAAACACTGGCAAAAATTCCACAGATTGATGTGCTTCATGCGGTCAGCGGCAAGGTGGATCTGGTGGCTTTGGTACGGGCAACGTCAGCTGAAAGCATGGATGAAATTTTAGACCGGATTACCGTTTTAAATGGCATTACGCATGTTGAAACTGCGGTCATTTTATCGACAAAACTTGATCGCAGACAGGCCTGAAATGGGAGTTGGTTTTATGATAAGAATGGTTGCTGTGGCTGTTTCAGCTTTGTTGATTGTTGGGGTGGCCAAGGCTGATCCGCGTTTTGTGCCGGGAGATCGGCAACAAATGCTGTTGTCTTTTGCGCCTTTGGTCAAACGCACGGCGCCTGCCGTTGTCAATGTCTATGCAAAAACCATTGAGCACCAACAGGCCAATGATCTTTTGGTCGATCCATTTTTCCGGCAATTTTTCGGGCAAAATGGTTTTGGCCCGCCGCGTGAACGTGTTGCCAATTCGCTTGGTTCGGGCGTGATTGTGGATTCCAAAGGCATTATTGTAACCAACAACCATGTTATTAAAAACGCCACCAACATTCGTGTGGCCTTGGCCGATAAGCGCGAGTTTGCCGCCACATTGGTTGTGGCTGATGAGCGAACAGATTTGGCGGTGTTGAAAATAGATGTGGGTGAGGAAGCGTTACCAACGCTGCGGCTGGCCAATTCAGACAACCTTGAAGTGGGTGATTTGGTTTTGGCCATCGGCAATCCATTTGGTGTGGGCCAAACCGTAACCAGTGGAATTATCTCCGGCCTTGCGCGCACCGATGTGGGTGCATCAGACTATCAATCTTTCATTCAAACAGATGCCGCCATCAATCCCGGCAACTCCGGCGGCGCCCTTGTCAACATGAACGGCGAATTGATTGGCATCAACTCGATGATCTATTCAAAATCGGGCGGATCAATTGGTTTGGGGTTTTCCATTCCGGCCAATATGGTGGCAACAGTGGTTCAATCGGCTGAAACCGGGCAAAAAATTGTAAGGCCCTGGCTTGGCGGAACGTTCCAAAATGTCACCCAAGATATTGCCGACTCACTTGGCTTTGCGCGCCCCGAGGGCGTTTTGATTGTAGCCTTAGAGGCCAATAGCCCGCTTGCTTTAGCTGGCCTTAAAAGTGGCGACGTGTTGATGGCCATGGATGGAAAATCTCTCGAAAATGCACAAGAACTCAACTACTTGCTCGGAACTTCTCATATCGGAGATGCAAAGTTGATAGAGTTTCGCCGTGGCGCGCAATCACGCCAGGTGGCGATTAAATTGGTCGCTGCGCCCGAAACTGCCAGCACGCAAGTTGCCACCATTACGGGCAGAACACCTTTGGCCGGATTGGTTGTTACCAATCTAACGCCCACGCTGTCTGAGCAACTTGGCCTGCCCAATGATGCTGTGGGTGTTGTGGTGACAGATGTGAAAGACGGCCCAGCGCAACGCTTCATGGTTAAGGGCGATATTCTGCGCGAAGTGAATGGCACGCCAATTGACACGATTGAAACCTTACGGCGCATTTTGATGCAACCAAGCCATGGGTGGTTGATTGGTTTTGAGCGTGGTGGGCAAAAAGTTTTTCTTAGGCTTGGCTGATGGCAGATCTTTTTGAAGCGGCGGGTCTTGATAAGGAAGGCCCGCGCCCGCTGGCTGATCGGCTGCGGCCAACCCGCCTTGCTGATGTGGTGGGCCAAGACCATTTGGTTGGCCCCGATGGAACACTGACCAAAGCCTTGGCTTCAGGGCGCATGGCGTCGATCATTTTATGGGGGCCACCGGGCACTGGCAAAACCACCATTGCGCGTTTGTTGGCGGGCGAAACCGGGTTGGTGTTT
This sequence comes from Aestuariivirga sp., assembly GCA_043766895.1. Classification (GTDB taxonomy): domain Bacteria; phylum Pseudomonadota; class Alphaproteobacteria; order Rhizobiales; family Aestuariivirgaceae; genus Aestuariivirga. Next base: position 431 of record JAYUHQ010000242.1, on the reverse strand, counting down.
GAACAAATGTCTGCCATTTTTTCAGGCGTGGCAGATTTGAAAAAGGCCTTTGAACAGGCCCGTACGCGGCGCATTCAGGGCAGGGGCACGTTGCTGTTTGTGGATGAAATTCATCGCTTCAACAAATCGCAACAAGATTCATTTTTGCCTTATGTCGAAGATGGAACGATTACCCTTGTGGGTGCCACCACAGAAAACCCCTCGTTTGAATTAAATGGTGCCTTGTTATCGCGGGCGCAGGTTTTGGTTTTACATCGGTTAGACGAAGCGGCGCTGGAAGCGTTGTTGGTGCGGGCTGCATTTTTTGAAAAGCGCGATGTGCCGCTGACAACTGAAGCGCGCGCTGCGTTGATTGATATGGCTGATGGTGATGGGCGCTATTTTCTGAATTTGGTGGAAGAGATTTTTGCCCAAGGCGACGAACAGCTTGA
>JAYUHQ010000241.1:0-10593 GCA_043766895.1 Aestuariivirga sp. | reverse complement strand
CATCAATCCAGCTAAATGTGCCATTTTCCAATTTGCAATAACATCCCTGCGGCGTTGGCAAATGGCAAATATCGCGCGGCAGCATATTGGTGACATAGCCAATCAAACACCGGCCAATGGCGCCATGGGCAACAATTAAAGTGGGTTTGGAAATGCCCCGTAAAAAATCATCGACCCGAGCAACGCCATCCGCATAAGATTCGCCACCGCTGGGCCGCCATTCGTAATGGGCCTCAGGATCAGCTGGATAGATTGGTGATGCCTTCAGTTCCCAGAATGGTTTGCCTTCCCAGATGCCAAATCCCAATTCACGCAGGCGCACATCTATTGCAACGCTGGCCCAGTTACGGGGTTGGGCATCGGCAATAATTTGCATGGTGTGTTGGGCGCGCAGTTGTGGCGAAACAACAAAATCAAAAGCGGCTAACTCATCTCGCTTTTGGGCCAACGCCAAAGCCACAGATTGTGCTTGCGATACGCCCATGTCGTTTAAATCAATTTCATGCGTGCCTTGTATCAGGCCTTGTTTATTCCAATCCGTTTCGCCGTGGCGAATGAAATAAATCGTTGGAAGATTATTCAGAAGCATTATCAACCGACATATCAGGTGCATCAGGGTTTTTCATGCCTACAACATGATACCCTGAATCCACATGATGAATTTCACCCGTTACACCGCGTGATAAATCAGACAAGAAATACATGCCAGCATCACCCACTTCTTCTGTGGTAACCGTGCGGCGCAGCGGCGAATTATATTCATTCCACTTCAAAATATAACGGAAATCACTAATGCCAGAAGCGGCAAGGGTTTTAATCGGCCCAGCGGAAATGGCATTCACGCGGATATTTTTCACGCCCAAGTCAGCCGCCATATAGCGCACCGAAGCTTCAAGCCCGGCTTTGGCAACGCCCATAACATTGTAATGGGGCATCCATTTTTCTGCGCCATAATATGTCAGGGTTAAAAGCGAGCCACCGTTGGGCATCATTTTTTCTGCCCGTTGGGCAACAGCAGTAAAGCTGTAAACGCTGATGAACATGGTGTTGGTGAAATTGGCCGGGCTAGTATCAACATAGCGGCCGCTCAATTCATTTTTGTCAGAAAAGCCAATGGCATGAACCACAAAATCAAGGCTGCCCCACTTTTCTTTAATTGCATCAAACGTGGCATCGATGGAGGCCATATCGCTCACATCGCACGGCAATACCAAAGGTGAGTTCACTTCGGCGGCCAAAGGTTCGACCCGCTTTTTCAAAGCATCGCCCTGATAGGTGAAGGCCAATTCCGCACCATGATCGGCACAGGCCCGAGCAATGCCCCAAGCGATCGAGCGATTATTGGCAACACCCATTATAAGGCCACGTTTGCCAGCCATTAAACCTTTGTTATTATTCATTTTAACCCCTGAAACCAATTCTGGTACGCCGACAAAAGCTGAACTGCGTCATGGCACAGAAATTAAGCAATGAAAAGAGCCGCCGGCCTTGACAAGGCAATTTACATGTTTTACTTAATCAATTCATTAATTAAAGAATTAATTAAATTAAGGTGGGAAAAATGGAAAATAGTTTGAATGGTGCTGGTTGGAAAACACCTGCCCTGCTTTTGGCGCGCCTTATCATGGCGGCCATGTTTGCTTTGGGAATGGTTTTTAAGTTTATGAGCATTAGCGCCACCGCGGGCTATATTTCAGCGGCAGGATTTCCATTGCCAACCTTGTTGGCATGGTGCGCCGCCCTTTTTGAATTGGCGCTGGTTTTGGCTTTTCTGACGGGCGCTTATTTTCGCGAAGCTGCCTTGCTCGGCGCCATTTATATTGTATTTTTAGGGTTTGCATTTCACGGCCCAAGCCATTGGACAGATGCTGAAGGCCTGAATTTCGGGGCTTTCATCAGCCACTTTCCCTTTGCGGCTGGATTGTTGTTTGCCGCCGTGCATGGCCCAGGCCAAACACTGGCCATGCGTGTGGGCCTGTTGAAATAACCAATGGAAGACGCACTCAGCCTAAAACTGCAAGCATTGGCCGACCCCACGCGGCGCGCCATGCTGGCACGTTTAAGGATCGGAGACGCCACCGTGAATGAATTGGCAAAACCCTTTGCCATGTCGCTGCCTGCCATTTCCAACCACATCAAAGTTTTGGAAAAAGCCGGGCTAATCACCCGCAGTCGCAATGCACAAATGCGGCCTTGCAGCCTTTCTATGGAAGGACTGAAAGAAGTTGATGATTGGATGAATGCCTATCGAGCCCTGTGGGAACAGCGGCTTGATCGTCTTGGCGCTTATGTTGAAACACTGAAGGAGAAAACCGATGTCCAGGCTTAGTCAATCCATTATGCCAAACGACAAACCGCAAATTATAACCACCCGTGTAATTGCAGCGCCACGCGAACTTGTGTGGAAAGTGTTGACCACGCCTGATCATCTAAAACATTTTTGGGGGCCAGATGGCTTCACCAACACCTTCACAAAGTTTGATTTGCGTGTGGGCGGTGAAGCACTGTTCACCATGCACGGGCCTGATGGCAAAGCTTGGCCCAATCGTTTTAAGTTTCTGAAAATTGATCCGCCCCATCTGCTGGTCTATGATCATGATGGTGGTGAAGATGATCCCGAGGGCCATAAGTTTCTAGGCGAAATTGAGCTTTTTGCAGAAGGCAACAAAACCCGCATTGAACTTCGCTTAAACGAGCCAAGCATGGCCCAGCGTGATGCCGTAGGCCAGTTTGCCGTTGAAGGCGGCATTCAAAACCTTGAACGCCTTGCAGCCTATGTGGCACCCATGGCAGACCCTTTGAACAAGTTTGAGATTGAACGGGTTTTCCCGGTTTCACAAAAACGCCTTTTTGAAGTGTGCAGCCAAGTTGAGCACCTGAAGCAGTGGATGTCGCCCGAAGGCATGACAACCATTAAGGCCGAACAAAATTTAAAGCCCGGCGGCCATTATCATTATGGCATCGCCACACCAGACGGCCATGAAATGTGGGGAATGGTCAACTACAAAGAGATCACACCCCATTCACGTTTGGTTTATGCGCAAAGTTTTTCCGACAAAGCTGGCGGCCTAACCACCCACCCCATGGCACCCACCTGGCCTTTGGAAATGGTGACAATTTTTGACTTTATCCCTGAGGCCGAAAACCAGACTCGTTTGAAAATTACATGGATCAACGCGCGCATTTCTGATGAAGAGGCCAAAACGTTTGCCAGCGCCCATGCCGGCATGACAGGCGGATGGACAGGTTCATTGGATAAACTTCAAAACTATCTGACGCAAAATGAGGAGAATAAAAAATGAGTAAACTACGCGTCGAAAGTTTTTGCGTTTCAGTGGATGGGTTTGGCGCCGCCCTCAACCAAAGCCTTCAAAACCCCTTCGGTGAAGGGGGCATGGTGTTGCCAAAATGGGCCATTGCCACCAAAACTTTTCAAACAATGTTCGGCAAACCGAATGGCACGACTGGCATTGACGACACATTCGCTTCCCGCGGATTTAATAATATTGGCGCATCAATCATGGGGCGCAACATGTTTGGCCCACAACGCGGTGAATGGCCTGATGATGGTTGGAAAGGTTGGTGGGGCCCAAACCCACCCTATCACACGCCAGTTTTTGTGATGACCCATCATCCAAGATCAGCCATGCTGATGGAAGGTGGTACAGTGTTTGAATTTGTAACCGGCACCGCCGCCGAGGTGTTGGCAAAAGCGAAAGTTGCTGCCGCTGGAAAAGACATCCGCTTGAATGGTGGCGTTCAAACTGTGCGCCAATTTCTTCAAGCGGGGTTGGTTGATCATTTACATCTGGCCATCTCTCCTGTTGTTCTGGGGGCAGGAGAAAATCTTCTTGCGGGAATTGATTTGCCAAGCCTTGGATATGCTGCGGCCGAAGTTGCGCCGGGCGAAGGTGCGCTGCATCTTGTTTACAAAAAGAGATAAGCTTAGTGTTTGTCTGCAAACGGGTAATGGAGCGCCATCATGTTTTATGCACTTATAGTTTTGGCAATCATCATTGCTGCTTTTTTAATTATGGGCTTTACCACGCCTGCCGATTTTTCGGTGGTGCGCGAAACAGATATTGCTGCAAAGCCTGCCGCTGTTTTTGAACAGATCAATGATTTTCGCAATTGGGGCGCTTGGTCACCTTGGGAAAAGATGGACCCTAATTTGCAGCGCAATTTCGATGGCGCATCACAAGGTGTGGGCGCCAAATATTCTTGGATTGGCAACAAAAAAGTGGGCGAAGGCTCGATGGAAATTACCAAATCTGTGCCCAGTTCAAACATGCAACTTGATTTGCATTTTTTAAAACCGTTCAAAGCCGATAACGTGACTGAATTTACCCTAACGCCCACTGCCAAGGGCACGCATTTCAAATGGGAAATGCGCGGCCAAACGCCTTTCATGTTGCGGGTTATGAAACTGTTTTTTAACATGGATAAAATCGTCGGCAAAGATTTTGAAAATGGATTGTCTAATTTGAAAGCGATTGTAGAAAAGTAATGGATTTAGAACGACTGGCCGTCACCACCGCCCAACAAGGATTCACGGATCGCAATGATCCTTTCGCGTTGTTTGCGGAGTGGCTGAAAGACGCTGAAAAAGCTGAACCGAATGATCCCAATGCCATGACTTTGGCAACGGTTGACGAAGAAGGCCTGCCCAATGCCCGCATGGTGTTGTTGAAAGACTTCGACGACAAAGGCTTTGTGTTTTACACCAATTATGAAAGCCAGAAGGGCCAAGAAATTCAGGCAACCATGAAGGCGGCTTTGGTGTTTCATTGGAAAAGCTTGCGCCGCCAAGTGCGGGTGCGTGGGTTGGTTGAAAAAGTAACCGCTGCTGAAGCGGATGCCTATTTCAATTCCCGCCCGCGCGATAGTCGCATTGGCGCTTGGGCCTCTGATCAATCACGCCCGCTTGAAGGCCGTTTTGCGCTGGAAGCCTCTGTGGCCATGTATACGGCCAAATATGCCATTGGCACAATTCCGCGCCCGCCCCATTGGTCTGGCTTTCGGATTTTGCCGCTGGCCATCGAATTTTGGCATGATAGGCCCTTCAGGTTGCATGACCGCGTGGTGTTCCGGCGCGCGAACACTAAAGAACAATGGTCGAAGGCCAAGCTTTATCCATGAGTGCCAATTCCCCTACGTCCAATTCCAAGCTTCGCCCCGAAACCATCGCAGCCTTAACAACGCGGCCCATTGATCCAGCAACGGGTGCTGTGGTGCCGCCGCTTTATCTTTCATCAACCTACGCACGTGATGAAGACTACCAGCCAAAGCTCAAAGAAAATTATGTGCGCAACGGCAGCCCCAATTTATGGCAGGCTGAAGAAACCATCGCAGCATTGGAAAAAGGCGAGGCCGCCTTGCTGTTCTCATCAGGCATGGCAGGCATCACCACGCTGTTTGAAACCATCCCACAAGGTGCTCATGTGGTTGCACTTTCGGTGATGTATTATAACACGCGCGAATGGCTGCAACGCTTGGAAGCCAAGGGTCGCATTACACTCAGTTTAATTGATCCATCCCAAGATGGTGCTTTGGAAGCGGCATTAAAACCCAACACTGATTTGGTGTGGATTGAAACGCCAGTTAACCCCACATGGGACGTGATCGACATTGAAGCCTTTGCCAAGGCGGCCCATAAAGTGGGCGCAATTTTGGCGGTGGACGCAACGGCCACAGCGGCCGTGACAACCCAGCCTTTAGATTTGGGCGCAGATATTGTGTTTCATTCTGCCACCAAATATTTGAATGGCCATTCTGATATTTTGGCTGGTGTTTTAATCACCCGTCGTGTGGATGAACGCTGGAAAGAAATCAACTGGCTGCGCACCAAATCCAATTCTCCGCTTTCGCCGTTTGAATGTTGGTTGTTACAACGCGGCATGCGCACGCTGTTTGTGCGTTTCAGGCAAGCATCAGGCAATGCCTTGGCCATTGCGCGGCATTTTTCCAATCACCCAAAAATTGAACGTGTGCTTTATCCGGGCCTTGCCACCCATAAAAGCCACGCCATTGCCAAACGCCAAATGGTGGATGGTTATGGCGGCATGATGAGCCTGTTGATCAAAGGCGACTTTGCCCAATCGGTTAAATTCTGCACGCAGTTGAAGGTGCTGGCGCCGGCCACATCATTGGGTGGCGTTGAAAGCCTGGCTGAACACAGGAAAACTGTGGAAGGCCCAACCAGCACGCTGCCTGATAATTTGGTGAGGCTTTCAATCGGCATTGAAAATGTAAATGATTTGATCGCCGATATTGAACAGGCGCTGCAAAGCATCACATCGTTAAAATAATTTTGCCCATGTGGCTGTGCCCATCAATGAGCCGGTGCGCATCAGCTGCGTGGGCCAACGGGAATGTTTTATAGATGTGGGGCTTGCACCGCCCCTGTGCCAAAATCGGCCAAACTTTTTCTTCAAGTTCGCGCGCGATAATCGCTTTTTCAGCAACAGTGCGGGGCCGCAAGGTTGAGCCCGTATAGGTTAAGCGCTTCAACATCAGGGGTAAAAAATCTGCCCCAATCAAAGACCCTTCCTGAAAAGCAATTTGCACAATGCGGCCGTGCATTGCTGCCACCGCAAGATTGCGCGCCACATAAGTTCCGCCCACCATATCTAAAATAACGTCTGCCGAAATGCCCCGCCCCTTCATTTCCGCCACAAAATCATGGGTTTTATAATTAATGGCAAAATCAGCGCCCAAGGCTTCAACAAAGCGCAACTTTTCTTCGTTGCCCACGGTGGCAATTACCACGGCCCCAAATTCCTTCGCCAGCTGAATGGCAGTAGAGCCAATGCCGCTTGAACCACCGTGCACAAGCAAAGTTTCGCCAGCCTTTAAGCCCCCGCGCTGAAACACATTTGTCCACACGGTAAAATAGGTTTCAGGCAGGCCCGCGGCTTCAATCACACTCAAACCCTGCGGCACAGGCAAGGTGTTATCTTCGGCCGCCACAGCAAATTGAGCATAGCCACCGCCCGGCACCAGCGCACACACTTGATCACCCATCTGATAGCGCGAACACCCTTGCCCCAAGCCCACAACCTTGCCTGCAACTTCCAAGCCCAAAATGGGCGAAGCCCCAGGCGGTGGTGGATAGCCACCCTGCCTTTGCAACACGTCTGGCCGGTTAACCCCAGCCGCTGCAACCTCAATCAAAACCTCGTTTGCACCAGGCGTTGGCCGCGCAACCGAAGCCAGAACCAAACCCACAGGGCCACCAAAGGCCTTAATTTCTATCGCTTGCATCTGGTTCATTTTCGGATTCTCTTGAGACTGTCATCAACCTGTTGCATCATCTTAACACAGAAGGACATTTGCCAACATGGAACTCGACGACCAGCCCCGCCGCCCTACAAACATGGTTATCGGCGAAAACCTTGATGCAATATCGATTGCCGAATTGGAACACCGCATTGTGAGTTTAGACTCTGAAATTCACCGCATTCGCGCAGAGATTGCTAAAAAACAGGCCAGTAAGGCCGCAGCGGCCAGTTTTTTTAAGTCTTAGGCCGCCAGCGGCCCGCGTTATTAACCAATAAGTAATACTTAACGTTTACATTCATAAGCATCCCAGATGTTCTGGGTTTCTCCGAGTGGTCTTTCCACTCTGTTTGACGCCTCCCTGTTAAAAACTCAAAGCCGCGGATTTCGCGGCTTTTTTTTGGCACAGTTCTTGCTCCTCTCATAACCGAACACCCCTTCTTGACGGTTTGAACTTCACGGGCCATGATGTTTTGGGGACAAAGTGAGTAAGTTGGGTAAGGGGTTGTTAAACATGCGGAATGCCATCTTGAATTCAGGCACCATAGATTTTCTGGCGAAATTCACAGACTCTGACCAATTTGAAAAGACCTTCAAAGAAGGCATGGGGCTGGTTGAAGAGACAGCCAATTATTTAGATGGCGATGGCCGGGTTGACGCCCGCGTGCTTGATCGTGTGGGCGCTGTTGCCTATGCAACCGAAAGCATGCGCCTGACCACCCGCCTGATGCAAATGGCATCATGGTTGTTGTTGCAACGTGCCATTGGTTCGGGCGAGTTGAACCCACAAGAAGTCAGCCGCGAAAAACATCGCATCAATTTGGCCGAAATTGGCCGTGGCCATGATCTAAAGGGCGGCGAACAATTGCCCGATGGCTTAAAAAGCTTGGTTGATCGTTCCTTGCGCTTGCTGGAACGCATTAAAACCTTAGACTCAATGTTAAATCGGGTTCAGCCCGCCAATTCAGACGAAGAAACCAGCCCCGTCAGCGCGCAAATCACCATGTTAAAGCGGGCTTTCAAAGCAGGCTAAAAATTGCCGATCTTATATCCCACCTTCAAAGAAATCGCGGCAAGGCAAAATCCTTCCGCGATTTTTATTCAATCTGATGATGGCCGCGAATTTTCGTTTGCCTCCTTCTGGATATTGGCCGGAAAGCTTGCAGGCGCTTTGGCCGCAAGCGGCGCAAAACCGGGGGATCGCATTGCCGTTCAAGTTGAAAAATCAGTGGAAGCCGTTGGGCTGTTTTATGCCTGCGTGCGCGGTGGTTTTGTTTTTTTACCGCTGAACCCAGCCTATACGCCAAGCGAGGTGAACTATTTTATCGGTGACGCAAAGCCCGCCATTTTTATCTCAGACCCAACCAAGCCAGCCCCCGTGGGCCCGCTTTGTCTGACATTAAATGATGCAGGCGGCGGCAGCTTGATCGACAAGGCCTTGGCACAACCCGATGTGTTTATTGATCAGCCTACGGATGAAAATTCGCTGTGCGCCATTTTGTATACATCTGGCACCACAGGAAAATCCAAAGGTGCCATGCTCACCCAAGGCAACCTTGTGTCCAACGCCAAAAGCTTGGTTGAAGAGTGGCGTTTTACCTCAGCCGATGTGTTGATCCACGCCCTTCCAGTTTATCATACCCATGGATTATTTGTGGCCACCAACACCTGCTTTTTGGCCGGTGCGGCAATGCTGTTTCGCCGCAAATTTGATGCAGCAGATGTTATAAACCTTTTGCCCAAAGCCACCGCCCTCATGGGTGTTCCAACATTTTATACGCGCCTTTTGCAAAGGCCAGAACTCAATCAACAGCAATGCCGCACCATCAGGCTTTTTGTTTCAGGCTCGGCACCCTTGCTGGCCGAAACCCACAAGGAATTTTTCGCCCGCACCGGCCACGCCATCTTGGAACGTTATGGCATGACGGAAACCAACATGAACACGTCAAACCCCTATGAGGGCGTGCGTAAGCCAGGAACAGTGGGCAAAGCTTTGCCGGGCGTTAACCTGCGTGTGAGTGATGGCATGATTGAGATAAAAGGCCCCAATGTGTTTCAAGGCTATTGGCACAACGATGAAAAGACCCAAGTGTCTTTCACCAAAGATGGTTATTTCATAACCGGAGATCTGGGCCATTTTGATGATGATGGGTATTTGGTCATCTCGGGGCGCAGCAGTGATTTAATCATCACCGGTGGGTTTAACGTTTATCCCAAAGAAATCGAAGACGTGATTGATGGATTGCCCGATGTTTTGGAATCTGCCGTTATTGGTTTGCCCCATAAAGATTTTGGCGAAGCCGTTACCGCCATCATTGTGCCGCGCCAAGGCGCAACCCTGAACACAGAGGCCATCACGGCAGAGTTAAAAACCAAACTTGCGGCCTTTAAGATTCCCAAAGCCATTCACGTGGTTGCTGAACTGCCGCGCAACGCCATGGGCAAAGTTCAAAAAAAGTTGCTGCGCGAAACTTTTGCGGCAAGCGCAGGCAAATCTTCGAAAACATAAATCGCGTTGGGCAGTTCAAATTCATCCCATGTGTAGGTGCCAAGCTTCACCAACCTTGCGCCAAGAGCTTCATAAAAGCGCCGCGCGGGCGCGTTTTGAGCAAGAACGCCCACCGTTAAGTTTTTGCCGCCATCTGCTGCCCAGTGGATTGCGGCTTGTGCCAACAATGCGCGGCCTATTCCCCGCCGGTAACATTTCTCTGCGATATAAAGCGCTGAAATATGCCCATCTTGATTTTCAATATGCTGTTCACGCGTTGGCCCTGCAATAATAAAGCCTATGGGCTTTTCTTGCAGATAAGCTGCCTTCACCATCGTGTTTGCTTGGCCCAGTACCGCCTGCCACATGGGCAATTGTTTTTGCGCGCTGAATGAATTCATCAAATCTAGAGGCACATAATCAACATAAGCCTCGCGCCAGCATTGCACATGAAGTTCAGCCATCGCTTCAGCTTCATGGGCATGCGGGCGGCGATAGGCAATCATCACAAGGTTTCAAGTTCGTCAATCAAACCTGAAATCACACTGATGCCTTTTTGCCAAAATTGCGGATCAGTGGCGTCCAATCCAAACGGCTTCAGCAATTCTGAATGGTGTTTTGTACCGCCAGCATTGAGCATGTCGAAATATTTTTCTTGAAAGCCAGCCTCGCTTTCACGGTAACGCGCATAAAGCGAATTTACCAAACAATCACCAAAGGCATAAGCGTAAACATAAAACGGTGAATGAATGAAATGCGGAATGTAAGTCCAGAAGGTTTCATAGCCCGCCCCAAATTCAATCGAGTCGCCCAAGCTTTCGTGTTGC
>JAYUHQ010000240.1:0-10632 GCA_043766895.1 Aestuariivirga sp. | reverse complement strand
TCGGTGTCATCATAGCGCAATATAAATTGGCCACCGGTTTTCAAAGCGAAAAGCCAGTTGAGCAGGGCGGCGCGCGCATTGCCAATGTGAATGCGGCCGGTGGGCGAGGGTGCAAAACGAACAATATTCATGGCAAACAGCGCTAGCGATCTATAATCTATCCGTCAAGAATGGAGAATGTCTCATGCAGCAACGACAACTAGGCAAAAACGGCCCGATGGTGGATGAAGTGGGCTTTGGTGCCATGAGCATTGCCGGTGCTTTTGGCCCAGCAGACGTGGAAACCAGCCGCAAAGCTTTGGACAGAGTTTTTGCCCAAGACCACCCGCATATCGACACCGCGTTGATTTATGGCCCGTTCATTTCTGAGAATTTGATCGGCGAACATTTGAAAAAACACGCCGCCGCCCGCAATAAAATTTCTATCGCCACCAAGGGCGGCATCAATCCCAATCCGCGCGGGGTGAGCAACAGCGCCGCCTTCATGCGCGAATGTTTGGAAGGGTCTTTGAAGCGTTTGGGCGTGGAACATGTTGATCTTTATTATGTCCACAGGCGTGATCATTCCATTCCCATCGAAGACGTGATGCAAACCATGGCCACCTTTGTGAAAGAGGGAAAAATCGGCGGCATTGGCCTTTCAGAAATTGCGCCACACACATTGGAACGCGCTTCGAAAGTGCATCATGTGCGCGCTGTGCAAAATGAATATTCATTGTGGACAAGACAGCCCGAACTTGGCCTCATCCAAGCTTGCAAGCGCCATGGCACGGCTTTGGTGGCCTTCTCGCCCGTGGGGCGCGGTGTGTTGACAGATGTTGTCGTTGATCCATCCAAAATGCCCGCAACCGAATGGCGCAAAGCCATGCCGCGATTTGTGGAGCCGAACTTCACTTACAATATGGCATATATCGAAAAGTTCAAAGCCTATGCGCATGAAAAAGGCTGGACACCATCAGCCCTGGCCAATGCTTGGGTGTTGGCGCAAGGCAATCACATCATTACAATTCCAGGCACACGCACGGCCGAACACCACGAAGAAAATTTGAAGGCGTCAAACATTATGCTGACGGCCAAAGATTTAGCAGAGATCGAAGAAATCCTTCCCATTGGTTTTGCCCACGGCAACCGCTATTCGGTGGAACAACAGGGAAGTGCAGAACAATATTGTTAAAGCTGGTATATTTATTTTACAGCGATGGGCAGTTTTGGTTTTCCTCGGCCTTCAAGATTCACCATAACCTTTGCAGGGCTAACATCATAAACCCATTTGCGCCAATTTTTGATAAGCCACTGCGTATCAATCATGGGTGCCGAACCGTCGGCAACCATAACTGATTCCAACGGCAACAGCTGTTCAATTCTGCATGAATGATAGCCAGAGGTTGCAATGAATGCCCAGCCGCTTTCTGCAAAACTGCATTCTAGTGTGGTAAATTCCATCACATCTTCAAAGGGCCATGTGGCGGGAAAACGAAACTGCACACCGCGGCCGATATGGGCTTGCTTCACGTTTTTCAAACACACCCAAGCCACAAAGCCTATCCCCGAAAGCCGTTCACGATTGGATACCGTCTATCGCGCCCAAAGTTGCGTCTTGTAATCTTCACTCCGGGTGCGGCTTGGCGGCGTTTATATTCGGCCAGATAGAGCATGTGTTGAATGCGTTTGACCAGCGCCACATCATGGCCGCGGGCCACAATTGTGGCCACGGTTTCTTCGCGTTCAACCAAGCCTTCAAGAATATCATCCAGCGCTTCATAGGGCGGCAGGCTGTCTTGGTCTTTCTGGTTTTCGCGAAGTTCTGCGGTGGGGGCTTTGGTAATGATGCGTTCGGGGATCACATGGCTTTGCGTGTTGCGCCACGCGGCCAAGCGATACACTTCCATTTTATAAACATCTTTGATGGGGTTAAAACCGCCGTTCATATCGCCATACAGCGTTGCATAACCCACACTCATTTCGCTTTTGTTGCCGGTGGTTAAAACCATGGCGCCAAATTTGTTGGAAATGGCCATCAAAATAACCCCACGTGAACGCGACTGTAAATTCTCTTCCGTCACGCCAGAATTAGTACCTGAAAACATCGGCTGAAGTGTTGCCAAAAAACCTTCAACGGGTTCTTTAATAGGCACCACATCATAGCGCACGCCAAGCAATGCGGCGCATTCTTTCGCGTCCACCAAACTGTCTTGGCTGGTATAGGCATAAGGCAACATCACGCAATGAACACGCGCTGCGCCCAGTGCATCAACTGCCATAGCGGCCACAACGGCTGAATCAATGCCGCCTGAAAGGCCAAGCACAACGCCGGGAAATTTATTCTTCTCCACATAATCGCGAAGGCCCAAAACACAGGCTTTCCAAGTTTCTTCTTCCTTTTCAGGCAAGCGCAAAATTTCGCCCTTTGCCATGGCCCAACCATTGGCACCACGATTCCATTCCGTGATCGCCACGGCTTCTTCAAACATCGGCATTTGCAATGCCAATGTTCGATCGGCGTTCAGGACAAATGATGCGCCATCAAACACCAACTCATCTTGCCCCCCCACTTGGTTGAGATAGGCCAAAGGCAATCCCGTTTCTGTCACACGCGCCACAACTAAATTTAAACGCACATCATCCTTGTTGCGCTCAAACGGTGAGCCGTTGGGAGAGAGCAGAATTTCAGCCCCCGTTTCGGCCAAGGTTTCGCAAGTTTCATTGGTCCAAATATCTTCACAAATGGGCACACCAATGCGCACGCCTTTGAAGTTTATGGGCCCCGGCGCTGGGCCTGGTTGAAACACACGCTTTTCATCAAACACGCCATAATTGGGCAGATCAAATTTGAAGCGAACAGTTTCAATTTTGCCACCGTTCAAAAGTGCAACGGCATTATGCAATTTATCACCCTCCCGCCAAGGCAAGCCGATCAGCATGGCAGGTCCATTGGCAAATTCACGTGCCAGTTCTTCAGCCGCGGTTTTGCAAGCTTCAACAAACGAAGCACGCAACACCAAATCTTCGGGCGGATAGCCAGAAATATAAAGTTCGGGAAACACCACCAGATCTGTTGTGGAAAGGCCGGCCACGGCAGCACGGGCCTTGGCACAATTGGCAGCAATAGCGCCCACCGTAGGGTTAAGCTGTGCCAATGCAATAATAAGTTTGTTTGTCATGGTGTTTGCCTCTTAGCGCGAAAACTTTTGAAAGCAAAACGGCTTGCAAAATCTTTTAAGAACCGCCAAGTTTGTGCCCATAACAAGGATGTGAAATATGAAGCTTGATAACCAGCAAGAAAGCAGCAACGTTGAAGACGACCGTGGCCAATCTGGAACCGGTTTTGGTTCTATGGGCGGCGGCTCTGGCGGGGTTGGCGGTGGCGGTGTTATGGGGCTTTTGCCACTGTTGCTCAGCACATTGGGCGTTCGCGGCATCGTTATTCTTGCAGTTGCATATTTCGCCCTGAAAATGTTTTTGGGCATTGATCTGATCAATCTGGTCAATGGCGGTGGTGGCGGTTTTCAAATGCCAACCAATATGGGAACCCATACAGTGAGCCAAAATGGCGCAGGCGTTCAACCTGGTGGTGTTAACAGTGCCGCTGATGCTGGCGCTGATCCCGGCAAACATTTCGTGGCCAAAGTTTTAGGTTCCACTGATGATGTGTGGACAAAAGTTTTCAGCGACATGGGCAAGCAATATGAAAAGCCAACTTTGGTGTTATTCACTGGCGCAACCCGGTCAGGCTGTGGCACGGCGCAATCATCTTCTGGCCCATTTTATTGCCCAGCCGATCATAAGGTTTATATTGATTTGGCTTTCTATGAAGAGTTGAAAACCAAATTGGGCGCGCCCGGCGATTTTGCCCAAGCCTATGTTGTGGCCCATGAAGTTGGCCACCACGTGCAAAACCTTTTGGGCATAGCCGATCAAGTTCAACAAGCGCGCAGTGGTGCCTCAGAACAGGGGGCAAATTCACTTTCAGTCAAGATGGAATTGCAGGCTGATTGTTTTGCCGGCGCGTGGGCCACTGAAGCTGATGCCACCAAACACATTTTGGAAAATGGCGATATTGAAGAAGCTTTGAACGCCGCCAGCCAAATTGGTGATGATCATTTGCAAAAGGCAGCTCAAGGCTATGCCGTGCCTGACACATTTACCCATGGCACTTCGGCCCAACGGGTAAAGTGGTTCAAAACCGGTCTTGCCGCCAAATCATTGAATGATTGCGACACATTCAGCGCACCAAATTTATAAATTCAGCAGGCGTTAAGCATTGCGCTTAACGCCTCGTTTGGCTTGCTCAACGTTTGTGGCAACGCGCCTTGCGCACTTCACAATCGTTAAATTTTTTCGCCCTAACCACGATATCTCATAGGGTGGGGAAATATTAATGCGAGCGTTCAACGAAGAAGTGGGCAAGCGCCTTCTAAAAGGGCTTGATCTTGTGGCGCTTGGCACAGTGGCTTTTGCCAGCAGTGTTCTATTTGCAAACAACACATCAGCAAACACCCCTGTGCTGAGTGGATATTATGCGTTGGCTTTAACGTTTCTGTGCCTTTATCTTTTGCGTGGCCTTGGCCTCTACGAACCTAAAACCGCAACGCACATATTACGCAATCTGTTGCTGTCGATGGCCACGATTATCATCACCGGATTTGCATCAGCCATGCTGATGAAAACTGTGGGTCTTCAATTAACAGGCCCGTGGTATTTCATCTGGTGCTGCTTTTGTGTGGTTTATATTTTGGCAACGCGATTGGGCCTTTTGCCCTTGATTGCAGGGGCTGAAAAATCTGGCGGCTTTAAGCAGCGCATTGCCATTGTGGGCGGTGGCAAAGCCGCAGAAGATGCCATCAACACATTGGAACGGTCTCTCAATTTAGAAGTTGAAATTGTTGGTTTGTTTGATGATCGTTATGATAACCGCAGCCCGGCTTCAATCCGCAGGCATCAGAAACTGGGCAAAATTGATGCTCTGGCAGATTATGCGCGCATCAATCCCATTGATTTGATCATCGTGGCAATTCCCATTTCTGCTGAATTGCGCCTGTTGCAAATTTTGAAGCGCATATGGGAATTGCCAATTGATATTCGTGTCAGCGGCCAATCTGCCCAACTTAAATTGTCACCACGCGCTTATACATTTTTGGGTGATCTTCCATTGTTGTCGGTGTTCGACAGGCCCTTAAGCCCATGGAATGATTTTTTGAAAAGCAATGTGGATCGGTTGATTGCGGTGTGCGCCATTATTGTTCTGGCGCCTGTCATGGCCGTTGTGGCCTGTGCTGTGCGTTGGGAAAGCAAAGGCCCGGTACTTTTTAAGCAAAAGCGATTTGGCTTCAACAACGAGCTGATTGAAGTTTATAAATTTCGCTCAATGTATGTGGATAAAAGTGATGCCTCTGCCTCAAAATTAGTCACAAGGGCTGATCCGCGGGTAACCAAAGTGGGCCGCATAATTCGCAAAACCTCGCTGGATGAACTGCCCCAACTGTTCAATGTTTTAACGGGTCAGCTGGCGTTGGTGGGCCCGCGCCCACACGCCACCCAAGCCAAAGCGGCAGGTGGTCTTTATGATGAGGTGGTGGATGGATATTTTGCCCGCCATAAAGTTAAGCCCGGCATAACCGGTTGGGCGCAAATAAATGGCTGGCGCGGCGAAACCGATACGCTTGAAAAAATCGAACAACGCGTGAAGCATGATCTGGACTATATTGATCGGTGGTCGATGGCGCTTGATCTTTATATCTTGGCAAAAACCCCCTTTGCCCTGTTGAAAAGTGAAAACGCCTATTAGCGCCCGAATGCTGCACTGCAACCAAACTCGCAAATAGGTTTTGGTAAATAGAAAGTTAAATGCTAAGGTTGAGTCATCTGCCGTGGGGCAGATTAATTCTTTTGGGAGGCAACTTTATGGATTTAACTTCGCTTTTGACCCAAGCTGTAATTGGCGCAATTGGCGGCAACGGTGCAGGCGCTGTGCTTAAAGATCAAAGCTTGGGCACTGTGGGCAACACAATTGCTGGCGTTCTTGGCGGCGGCATTGGCGGCCAACTGTTGAATGCAGTATTAGGCTCTGGCGCAATGGCAACTGCTGGTGCAGCTGCTGCAGGCCCAATTAGCGTTGGCAACATTGCCGGCGGCGGCATTGGCGGCGCAGTATTGATGATCATCGTGAGCGTTGTTCGCGGCATGATGAACAAATCTGCTTGATATTTTAGAATAGTAAACGAAGGGCACCTCACAAGGGTGCCCTTTTTTATTTAGCTATTCTGCCGCCCAGTTCATCGTCAATATGGGCCTGAACAATTTCTTCAAAACTATTTTCTGCTGCAAAGCCTAAATCACGCGAACGCTTGGCTTCAAACCGCGTGGGCCAGTTTTGAACGATTGACCAAATCGTTGCATCAGGAACTTCAGTGATAAGGTTTGCCGCCTTGTCTCCGGCCACGCTGCGCAAGGCCGCAATCATTTCGGCAACACTTACACCAACGCCGGGCATGGTAAGGTTGCGGCGCGGGCCAATTGTGGCACCATCCAGCCCTGCGGCATGGAGCAGAAACTTAATCGCTGAACGCGGTGAAGCATGGGTGTGAACCACATCTTCTGGAACCGGCAGCACAGCGGGCAAGCCCACCAAAGGTTCGCGGATAATATTTGAGAAAAAGCCAGATGCAGCTTTATTGGGCGTTCCCGGCCTCACACAAATGGTGGGCAAGCGAATGCCAATGCCATCAATCAAGCCCTTGCGCGTATAATCCGCCAGCAAAGCTTCGCTCATCATTTTTTGCGTGCCGTAAGACGTGAGCGGTGTGAGGTGAAAATCATCGGGAATCACCGCAGGGAAGGGCGCTCCAAATACTGCGATGGAAGACGTGAACACCACGCGGGGTGAAATTTGCGCTTTGCGAAGGGCTTCAAACAAAGCCCACGTGCCGCGCAAATTCACGTCATAGCCCAAATCGAAATTGGCTTCGGCCTCGCCTGAAACAATGCCAGCAAGATGAAACACCACATGAGGCTTGGTGCCAGAGATGAGAACATCAAGATCAAATTCAGCGCCATCGGCTTTATGATATTCGATACGAAACGGCGAAAGTGGAATTTGATAAGCAACCACATCCAGCAGATGCAAAGCTTCAATCGGGCGGCCATTCAGCCTGCCATCTTTGATCAGGCGCGCCGTTAATTTGCGCCCAATCATGCCAGCAGCGCCGGTGATGAGAACCCGCATTATTTGCCCCAGCGCAGCGCCAATGGTGAAACTTCTGCCGCCAATTCCAAAAGCCCTTTTCGCGTTTCAGGATGAAGCGGGCGCAAGGGGTGGCGCACGTGATCAGACTTTATAACCCCACCTGCCATCATCACTGCCTTGGCCGAACGCAAACCACATTGGCGGTTTTCATAGTTGATCAGTGGAAGAATGTTGCGATAAAGTGCGGCGGCGGTTTTGCGATCACCCTTCTTGTGCGCCGTAATCACCGGCTTGATCAGATCAGGGATCATGGCGCTGCACATTGAGCCTGTTGCCCCTGCGTCTAGATCGGCCATCAACGTAATTGATTCTTCGCCATCAAATGGCCCAACAACGTGGCTGCCGCCAGCGGCAATTAAATCACGCAATTTTTGCGCGGCAAAAGCCACTTCAATCTTGAAATATGAAACCAGCGGCACTTCTTGGGCCAGTTTAACCAAAAAGGGAACTGAAAGCCTAACCCCGCTGAGTGGCGCATCTTGCACCATAATCGGCAAACCAGAACGTTTGGCCACTTCGGCAAAATGCTCAATCATAAACGCTTCATCGGCTTGAAGGCCCGTGCCGTGATAGGGTGGCATCATCATCACCATGGCAGCGCCCGCATCAGCGGCGGCTTTTGCCCGATCAGCCGCAATGCGGGTGCTGAAATGGCTGGTTGTCACAACAACGGGAACGCGGCCTGCAACCTGCTTTAAGCTTGTCAGCATGACTTGGTGGCGCTCTTCGTCGGTCAGCAAAAATTGTTCAGAGAAATTGGCCAAAATGCAAATGCCATCAACCTTCTGGTCAACCATACAGTCCATCACCCGGGCCTGGCCCGCAAGATCAAGCGATCCATCATCATGAAAAACAGTGGGGGCAACAGGCAAAACGCCAGTAAGAGCAGAGTTCATCATCAGTCCTTTTCGACAGCTTGAGGTTTTTCAATTTTTTGCAAATCCACCGCATTTGCGCCAGCGATTCTTGCCATGATCATTTTACCCAATTCAAAGCCAGCTTTGCGATAGTCTTCTTCAATGCCAATAATATCGGGCAACAACAAATGAACCAGTGGATTAACTGATTTAACAACCATGTCAAAATCTAAACCCAGTTTAAGCCCGCCCTTGGCCAACCCCGCGTTCACCGCCAAGGCCATGCTGGCGGAAGCGCAAATAATGCCATCTGGGCGAATTTTGCGTTGCGACATTTCAAAACCAGCGGCCATCAACTCTTCATCATGCGAATCCGAGCTGGTGGCGCCGGCCAAAAAGCCATTCAAGCCAAAATCAACCAAGCCCCGATCAAACCCTTTAAGCGTGTGCACATAATAATTTAACGAGGGTGGCGGGCTCATCAACGCAATGTTGCTGCGCCCTTTGGCCTTGAGCCGACGCAAAGCATCATAGGCGAAGGCTTCATTATCATAATCATAATAGGCATGGTCAATGTTCATGTCTGTGCGGCCATGGGTCACAAAATGTATACCATTTTCAGCCAGATAACTCACCCGTTGGTCTTCTTGTTGCGTGCGCGAAATAATCACCCCATCCGCTGAATTGGTTTCCACAATATAGCGCACAGGCTCCATCGAATCAGAAAGAGAATAGGGTGTCACCACCAAATGATAAGCTGTTCCGCTCAACGCATCAGAAATTCCATAGATAATGTTGGAAAAAAAACCAGAGCCGCCATCCTGCGGGTTCAATACCAAGGCAATCACGTTGCTTTTGCCGGTGCGCAAACGCACGCCTGCGCGGTTAGGGCGATAGCCCGCCTGTTGGGCGGCCAACCGCACCCGTTTGCGTGTTTCTACAGCAATTTCAGGGCTGTCACGCAAAGCTTGGCTTACCGTCGAAATGCCAAGGCCCGTAATTTCGGCAAGCGAACGCAGTGTTGGGCGTTTGTCTGAGTTCTCGTCCATGCCTGATCTTTAACCATTTACTGAATCGTTTCAAGCGCAGATAATTCATGTTGCGGCGCACCATTTTAAGTTTTAAAAAAATAAATTTGAAACGTTGCAAATTTTATTTTCTTCGGATAGCGTTCAAACACCCAATTTAAGACACGGGAGGAAAATGTCATGGGTCTAAAAAAATTTGCATTAGGTCTCGCACTGTCTGCATCACTGTTCGCAGTGGGCGCGGCCAAGGCAACTGATCTCGAAGTAACGCATTGGTGGACATCTGGCGGCGAAGCTGCTGCTGTTGCTGAATTCGCCAAGGCTGTAAATGCTTCGGGCGATAAGTGGGTTGACGGCGCTATTGCCGGTTCGGGCGACGTTGCTCGTCCAATCATCATTTCACGTATTTTGGGCGGCAACCCAATGGGTGCTACTCAGTTGAACCCCGGCAAAGACGCCGATGAATTGATCAAAGCTGGCCTTCTGGAAGACATCACTGATGTTGCTACAGCTGGTGATTGGGCACATATCTTGCGTCCTGCATCACAACTTGCAAGCTGCACCAAAGATGGCAAGGTTTATTGCGTTCCAGTAAACTTGCATTCAGCACAATGGATGTGGACAAACCGCAAGGTTTACGAAGATGCTGGCTTAAAGCCACCACAAAACTGGGCTGAATTTGTTGCTGCAGCACCTGTGCTGCAAGCAAAAGGCATTCAACCTTTGTCAATGGCTCAAGGTTGGCCTGTTGGTTTGATGGTGAACGACGTTCTCGTGGCACTTGCTGGCGTTGATAACTTCGTGAAGGTTTACAAAGATCGTGACCTGACACTCGCTGGTGGCCCAGAATTTGGCAAGGTGTTTGATGCTCTTGCTGCTGTTCGCCAATTCGTGCCTGCAGATAAAATGGTTCCACAATGGAATGAAGCTGTTGGTCTTGTTATTCAAGGCAAAGCCGGCGCGAACATCATGGGCGATTGGGCTGGTGGTGAATTCCAAGTGGCCAAAATGGTTGCTGGTAAAGACTATGACTGCTTGCCAGGTCTGGGTGTAACCCCAGTTCTGAACACTGGTGGTGACGTGTTCTACTTCCCCAAGAACAAAGATCCAGCAGTAACAGCTGCTCAAAAGAAAATGGCTGCAACATTGGTCACCAAAGAAGTGCAAGTTGCATTCAACCTGAAGAAGGGTTCGTTGCCAATGCGTGCTGACGTTGATCTGTCTGCTGCCAATGACTGCATGAAGAAGGGTCTGGAAATTCTTGACCATTCAACAGCCGTGTTCCCGAACGACGTTCAAATGATTGATCGTGACTCGATCAACCAAATTAACGACACGTTCACAGCATTCATGGCCGACCCAGCAATGACTGCTGCTGCTGCTCAAGCTAAGTTCGTCGACATCATCAAGAACGCTCCTAAGTAAGCTTTTTTGATTTGACACTTGCGCGGGTCCGGCTCTCCAAATGGGGATGTCGGGCCCGTCGTTTACGCATCTCATAGTG
>JAYUHQ010000239.1:0-1427 GCA_043766895.1 Aestuariivirga sp. | reverse complement strand
GCCAACATCGTCTCAGCCAACAACACCTCGCTCCGGCACCCACGCCGGTCCTGCCAACGCCACTGGCCTGCCACCAGTTCGAATTCACCAAACCCGCCCCGCCATGTTGCCCCACTTGCCAGACACCGCTTCAGCGTCGCGCGCTTGGGCCAAAAACGCACCAACTCAGTGAATATTCCAATCAACCCAGCACCACGCCCACCAACACCCATCCAAACGGTGAGCTCGGTGCAATTCCAACCTCCGCCCGCGCTCCACCGCCGGAGCACCTAGGCCCAACCGGGCGTTGCAACGGACTTTTGACAGCCGACCACGCCACACCGCCAATAAATTGTCGGCATGGCGCGGACGACTGTCAAAAGCCGCTGAACTAAAACGTTAGGCGTCGTCTATTCCAGATTTTGCGTGCATCAAAAACACCGTTCTCGCGAACCACATTTGCGCTCCACTGTCGTTATTCTTGGCGTTCAGGCAACCAAGCGCTCAACCATGATTTCTTTGCTCTTCACCGTCTTTCGCGTTAGTCTCTGTACGCCATCAAAGCTAATCGTCCGCGTCCCAACAAGCCGCCGCCTTCTTTGTTCTCATGCTGGCTCTAGTTCCGCAATGTTTTCTGTCCCCCAATTTCCTACCTCCGCTCGGGCTACGCCTAACCCTGCGTTCAACCGGACCCATTGCGGCGTGCCGGCATTTGGGCTATAAAAGCTTAGCCCAAATACCAGCCCACCGCAACGGTCCGGTTAACTAGAACGTTAGGCGTCACCAATTCACGCTCTTTGCGAAACGGAGGAAAGAATGAAATTCCGCCTGACAACAATATTCACCGGCGAAATATTTGAAGTTCCGACGCATATAGTTCGAATTGATAGCAACAGGGGTCACGCCTGGCAAGTGCGATATGGGCGGCCATGGAAGAGTTTTGCGGATCGCTCCAAAGACGGTTCTGGCGCAGCAAGATCTCTACTTGAAGCCAAAAACGAACTCGCAAAGCGTATTGCAAATCTGCCGGCTCCAACGGGTCTTCGCGTCGACGTAATGGCACACAAGAAGACCGATCTTCCCGTTGGAATATCAGGACCAATTGCTAGATTGCGTAAGGGACGGACAGTACCTTACTACGATTTTCAAGTCACATTACCAATTCACGGTGAAAAGCATAAGAATCGGCATGTCTACATTGCGACTGAAAACACCTTCACCCAAGAAAAGCTTGATCTTGCGCTTGCTAAAGCCATTTCAATCAGAGGCGAGTACCTGAGGTCGTTCAAATCAGAGGCAAAGACCGATAAGCAGGTTAAGGCAAAAAATGTCGGTGTAGTTCGCGGCAGTGACGCCTAACCATTCGCTCAACCGGACCCATTGCGGCGGGCCGGCATTTGGGCTACAAAAGCCTAGCCCAAATACCAGCCCACCGCAATGGGCCGGTT
>JAYUHQ010000238.1:0-1432 GCA_043766895.1 Aestuariivirga sp. | reverse complement strand
CGTTGAAAGAGGCTGGCATGTTGTTGGCCCACGCCAAAAAAACCATCAGCTATCCGCATTCGTGGCGTTCTAAAAAGCCAATCATTTTCCGCAACACGCCGCAATGGTTCATCTCGATGGATAAAGGCGAGCTTCGCAAAAAAGCCTTGGCCGCCATTGAGCAAACCAAATTCTTTCCACCCACAGGGCAAAACCGTTTG
The DNA here is from genome assembly GCA_043766895.1 of Aestuariivirga sp. GTDB lineage: Bacteria > Pseudomonadota > Alphaproteobacteria > Rhizobiales > Aestuariivirgaceae > Aestuariivirga. The sequence continues at coordinate 1,232 of JAYUHQ010000238.1, read as the reverse complement.
CGTGGCATGATTGAGCAGCGGCCAGATTGGGTGATCTCGCGCCAGCGCGCATGGGGCGTGCCCATCGCCGTTTTTGTGAATAAAGCCAGTGGCGAAATTCTTAATGATAACAAAGTGAACCAGCGCATTTATGATTCATTTTGCGAACATGGTGCCGATGCTTGGTATGAAGAGGGCGCTGCCAAAAAATATTTGGCCCCCGATCATAACCCTGATGATTATGAGCAGGTGAAAGACATTCTCGACGTTTGGTTTGATTCAGGCTGCACCCATGCTTTTGTGTTGGAAGAACGCCCTGATCTGAAATGGCCAGCCGATGTTTATCTCGAAGGCTCGGACCAACATCGCGGTTGGTTCCATTCATCGTTGTTGGAATCCTGCGGCACAAGGGGCAGGGCGCCTTATGACCAAGTGATCACCCACGGCTTCACGCTGGCGGAAGATGGCCGTAAAATGTCAAAATCCTTGGGCAACACAACCGTGCCGCAAGAGGTGATCAAAAACTCGGGCGCAGATATTTTGCGCCTGTGGGTGGCCACCTGTGATTATGCTGATGACATGCGCATTGGGCCGGAGATTTTGAAATCTGCTGTTGAGAATTATCGCAAGCTGCGCAACACCTTCCGTTATATGTTGGGCGCAATTGATGGCCTGCATGATTGGGAACATGTTGCAGCCAAAGATATGCCAGAGCTTGAGCAATATATTCTGCACAAGCTTTTTGAAGTGGGCCAAACGGTTGAAGCGGCTTATAAAGTTTACGACTATAAAAAAGCCGCAGCAGCCCTCACCAACTTTATGAATGTGGAACTTTCAGCCTTTTATTTTGATATTCGCAAAGATGCTTTGTATTGTGACCCTTGGTCTTCCAACAAGCGCAAATCTGCCCGCACGGTGATCAACCAATTGTTCCATTGCCTCACAACGTGGTGGGCACCCATCTTGGTGTTCACCATGGAAGAAGTTTGGTTGACGCGCTTTAATGGCGAAGGCTCATCTGTGCATTTGATGCTGTTTGCACAGGCGCTGCCGGAATGGAAAAACGAAGCTGTTGCTAAAAAGTGGGATGCCATTCGCAAAGTGCGCAGCGTTGTAACCGGCGCATTGGAAATTGCCCGCGCCAACAAAACCATTGGATCATCGCTCGAAGCATCACCCAAAGTTTATGTCGAAAAATTTGAAGATATTTCCAACGAAGACTTTGCCGAAGTGTGCATCACCTCTGGCATTGA
>JAYUHQ010000237.1:0-4038 GCA_043766895.1 Aestuariivirga sp. | reverse complement strand
GCGAAGCTTGTGGCAACACAAGCTCCAGATGAATGGCCATCCACCACGGGAAACCGTGTGGACAGAACCCGGCTTATAGGCCGACTGGTATTTTCTCTCGTTTCACACAGGCAAAGTGTTGAAATGAATCGCATTTGAAACGATTTGTTAACAAACGGCGAGGCATTGTCGGGCTTGGTTAACCAACTGTTATTTTCGATTGTCCAATGCCACACACCAAGCCACAAATGCTGCGCCATGTTCCGGTGATGCTGCCCGAAGTTCTGTCTGCTTTGCAGCCAGACAAGGGGGGTATTTTTATCGACGGCACATTTGGCGCTGGCGGATATTCAGCTGGAATTTTGCAAAGTTCTGGCGCCTACGTGATTGCCATTGATCGTGATCCATCAGCTATTTCTGCAGGCCAAACATTGGCGGGCGAAAGCGGCGGGCGCTTGCGATTGGTGCAAGGCACGTTTGGCGCAATGCGGGCGATTGCGGCTGATCTGGGTGTGCAAAAAGTGCAAGGCGTGGTTCTGGATATCGGGGTTTCATCGATGCAAATTGATGAGTCGGCGCGTGGTTTTTCGTTTATGCGGGAAGGGCCATTGGATATGCGCATGGGGCAAGACGGTCCCTCGGCCAAAGACTATGTGAATGATTTAGACGCCGACACCTTAGCACGCATTATTTATATTTACGGCGAAGAACAACGTTCGCGTTCGATTGCCAAGGCCATTGTAAAGGCGCGCGGCGAGGCACCGCTTTTAACAACGTTGGATTTGGTCAACGCCATCGAACAAGCCACAGGCCCGCAGCGGGCACAAGATAGAACACATCCTGCCACGCGCACGTTTCAGGCTTTACGCATTTATGTGAACGCCGAGCTTGATGAATTGGGCCATGCCCTTTCAGCTGCTGAAGAGCTTTTAGAAGAAGGCGGGCGCTTGGTTGTGGTGACGTTTCATTCATTGGAAGACCGCATTGTGAAGCGGTTTTTTTCGGCGCGCGGCGGCAATGTTCCCTTAGCGTCGCGCCATGCGCCAGTTGAAACCATACAAGCCAAAGGCAGCTTTTATTTGCCGCAAAAGGGCCACGTGGAAGCCAGCGATGCTGAGCGATTAGACAACCCACGTGCACGATCAGCCAAATTGCGGTTTGGTATTCGCACGTCCGCCCCTGCGTTTAAAATGGATTTCAAATCGATTGCTGTGCCGCAATTGGAGAGGCACTGACCATGTTTAAATTTATCAATGCAGTTTTGGTGATTACCGTTTTGGTTGCCGCGTTCTTTTTATATTCGCTTGAACACACAACCCGCGGGCTTGAACGGCAGATTGCTAAAGACCAACGCATCATTGTGGAAGAGCGCGAGAAGATAAAACTGCTCAATGCCGAATGGGCCAGTTTGACAAGGCCTGATCGCATTCAAAAAATGGCAGAAGACCAATTGAAATTTAAAACTGTAACCGCAAGCCAGTTTGTGCCGCTGGCAGAGGTTGGGGCAAAAGTTCCGGCCACACCACAAGTTAAGCTGGAAGCACAAAATGCTGATCCGATTGGCGCAATCTTGGAGAAAATGCAGTGAGCGAAGCGGGCGAAAATTTCCAAACGCCACTGTTACAGCGGCGCTTGAAGGGGCAAAATCGCATCAGGCTTTTGGGCATTGGCTTTATGGCATTTTTTGCGGCCATCACCGTGCAATTGGGGCAATTGACGCTTCTGCACCACAACAATGGCATTAACCCAGAACTTGCGGCCCATGAACCGCGCTCACCCCGGCCAGATATTGTAGATCGCAATGGAACAGTTATGGCCACCGATATTTCGGTGTATTCGTTGTTTGCAGACCCTCGCAAAATTATCGATGTGGATGAGGCTGTTGAACTTCTCACCGCCACCATCCCTGATCTTGATGCAAAATCTTTGCGCGATAAACTGAAACAACCGGGCCGCGCATTTGTGTGGCTGAAACGACAAGTGAACCCAGAACTGCGCGATTCGATTTATAATCTGGGCATTCCTGGTGTTGGTTTTGTGGATGAGAGAAAACGCGTTTATCCACTCGGTCGCTTGGCAGCACACACAGTGGGTTATGTGGATGTAGACAGCAAAGGCATTGCTGGCATTGAAAACTATTTGGATGGGCAGGGCGCAATTTACACAGCATCCCTGAACCAGCCTGAAACCCACACCACAGCGCCAGCCCAACTTGCCATGGATATGAATGTGCAACAGGCCGTAACCGACGAAGTGGCCAAAGCGGTTGTCAAGTTTAAAGCCAAAGCCGGTGGCGGCATTATTATGAATGTTGAAACAGGCGAAATAGTCTCGCTGGCTTGGCTGCCCGATTATAATCCGAACGCTGAAGATAAGCATTTAACATCTGATCAACAAAATAAGTTGACCAGTGGTGTTTATGAATTGGGCTCGGTGATCAAAGCTGTAACTTTTGCCATGGCCTTTGATTATGGCACGGCCAATTTGCAATCAACCTATGATACGCGCCAAGCTTTGGTGATTGGCAAAGCCAAGATTCATGATTTTCACGCAGAGCATAAAATACAAACTGTTTCTGAAATTTTCACGAATTCGTCCAACATCGGCACAGCCAAAATGGCACTACAGGTTGGGCTTGATAATCATATGGAATTTCTACGGCGGGTTGGGCTTTTGGATAAGTTGATTACTGAATTGCCAGAAAGTGCCAAACCCTTGTTGCCGCGGCATTGGAGCAAGCTTGCCTCGGCAACTGCGGCCTTTGGCCATGGTTTTGCCGTACAGCCATTGCAAGGTTTGTCGGTGATTGCTGATTTTATCAATGGTGGCATGGCCGTTCCGCCCACATTTTTAAAGCGTTCGCCTGAAGAGGCGGCGGCCCTTTCGCATCGTATTGTAAAGCCAGAAACATCTGAAAAAATGCGCTATTTGTTCAGGTTGAACGTGCAAGAGGGAACGGGTTCGAAGGCCGATGTGATTGGTTATCGCGTGGGCGGCAAAACCGGCACTTCCGAAAAGGTGGTTCACGGCCATTATTCGAAAGATAAAAATTTGGCCACATTCATCGGAGCATTTCCGATGGAAAAACCAAAATATGCAATCTTTGTGATGTTGGACGAGCCTGTTGCACTGCCCGAAACCTATGGCTTTGCCACAGCAGGTTGGAACGCAGTTCCAACAGCTGCCAAAATTATTGAACGCGTTGCCCCCTTGTTGGGTGTAACCCCAGTGTTTACGCCCGAAGATTTGGCCAAGCTTGCCAAGCAAGCCAAAGCTGCCGCCGCAAAGAAGGATGGCTAAGGCATGGGTGTGTTGCTTTCACGTTTGCTTCTCGACGATGCAGCGTTGCCGCCATCTGGTGATGTGGTGATTGCTGGAATTACGGCCGATAGCCGCGAGGTCAAGCCCGGATTTCTATTCGCGGCTTTGCCCGGTGTTAAGGTTGATGGTTCGGCATTTATTGCCCAAGCGGTTAAAGCGGGCGCTGTGGCCGTGGTGAGTGGTAAGGGCGTTTCTGGTGATGTGATCAGCGTTGAAAATCCACGCCGTTTGTTGGCTTTGGCCGCATCGCGCTTTTATGAAGATCAACCTGATACAATTGTGGCAGTGACGGGCACAAATGGCAAAACCTCTGTTGCGGTTTTTGTGCGTCAAATTTGGGCGGCAATGGGGTTTCGGGCGGCTAGCCTTGGCACCATTGGCGTGGTGGGGCCTGATGGCTCAGAATATCTGGCACACACGACACCTGATCCGGTGAAACTGGCGCAGCTTGTTGCCAAAATGAGCGAAGACCATATCGAGCACTTGGCCATTGAAGCTTCAAGCCACGGTTTAGAACAACACAGGCTGGATGGATTGCGGCTGACAGCGGGTGGCTTTACCAATATCACACGCGACCATCTGGATTATCATCTGACATTTGAAAATTATTTTGCTGCAAAGATGCGGTTATTTGATCGCCTGTTGCCCGCTGGTTCAGCCGCTGTCATCAATATGGATTCACCCCAAGGTGCTGATGTGTATCGCCATGCTGAAGCTGCGGGTTTGAAACCCTTCACC